>JAKFCK010000490.1:0-14902 GCA_036676685.1 Chitinophagaceae bacterium
CTTCTATGATTACAATAGGTCCTGATTTAGCCATACGGGGACTGGAACACAAATTATACCAAAGCATTTGCAGCTTTATCCATCCGGATTTAGCTAAAATGTATTTCCCGGGACCTGGACAAGGTTGATTCTGCCCTTTTATCCAACAGCACTAACTTGGTATAATTTTTCCTGCTATATTACCTGGAGTTTCATTTTAAAACCAATTAGCATGTTTAAAAGATATTCAGTCGTTGCCGCGGGCGCCTTTTTTTTGGCCGCATGCGCAAACAAAGGCGCTACCGGCACCGTTTCGGCCTCTGGTGATACGACAGGCGCACCCGTAGAAACAAAATCACCGAATACAAGTTATACGCCTGCTTTTGCAGGGCAAACGCGTATTGGCTCCGTGAAAACCACCACCGCATACGAAGGGAAAGTCCTTACGTCGGGGCTTTCCAGGCCCTGGGGTATCACCACGCTTCCCGATGGCCGACTGCTAATTACGCAAAAAGCTGGAACCATGCGGATAGCCACCACCGCAGGTGCGCTGGGCCCGGCAATCACTGGACTGCCAGCCGTGAATGCAGCAGGCCAGGGAGGGCTGCTTGGCGTAACAACCGATCCACAATTCAGCGTGAACAGGATAGTATACTGGACCTTTTCTGAAAGTACTCCCGAAGGCAACCTTACAGCCGTGGCCAAAGGGACCTTATCGGCTGATGAAACACGAATTGAGAATGCTACGGTCATTTACCGGGCAACTCCCGCTTATCGCGGTAGTCTTCATTACGGTTCACGGATAGTGTTTGATGCAGCTGGCAATCTATTTGTGAGTACCGGGGAACGTTCGGACCTGGAAACCCGCCCCCAGGCCCAGAACGTAAATTCAGGATTGGGTAAAATTCTCCGCATTACCAAAGAAGGTAAGCCAGTTTCCGGCAACCCGTTTATTAACAGGACCGGGGCTCGCCCGGAATTATATTCCTATGGCCATCGCAACGTACAGGGCCTGGCAATCCACCCGCAAACCGGGGAACTATGGAACAGCGAAATGGGACCCAAAGGCGGGGACGAGATCAACCTGATCAAACCCGGCTTGAATTACGGCTGGCCCACGATCACTTACGGCATAGAATACAGAGGCGAAAAAGTAGGAGCTGGTATTACTAAACAAAATGGGCTGGAACAGCCGGTATATTATTGGGACCCGGTGTTATCGCCCAGCGGCATGACCTTTTATAGTGGGAGTGTAATACCCGAATGGCAAAATAATTTATTTATCGGCGGGCTTAGCAGTAAACATATTGCACGCATCGTTATACGGGATAACAAAGTGGTAGGCGAAGAACGTTTACTCTCCAACCAGGGGCAACGATTCCGGGATATTACACAAGGTAAAGACGGTGCTCTTTACGCAGTTACAGATGAGGGAAGGTTGTACCGGGTTGGGAAAAAATAATAGAAATAAGGAATAAGAAATGGGGAATCAGAAACAAGAAAGTTGAGCTCTGAACCAATTACGACTGTTATCCCGGCTGCGCTGTCCTTTGCAAACGTTATGTCACTCTCTCCCGGTAAAGAGAAATAAAAATAAATTGGCGAATTTTCCCCGATAGAAAGACAAGCAGCTTATTTTACAAACTTCAACTTCCTTATTTACATTTCTTATTCCTTATTTCTTATTTCTTATTCAATTCAAAGAAGGATCATTAAAAGTATCACCCTGCTTCAGATCCCCTGTTTCAAAACCTTTTTTAAACCAATACATCCTTTGTGCTGAAGTGCCGTGAGTAAACCCATCCGGTACCACATGCCCCGTGGATTGTTTCTGAAGGCGGTCGTCGCCGATCGCGTTGGCTGCATTCAGGGCCTCATCAATATCACCGGGATCAAGAATGTTCTTCATATTTTGAGCATAGTGAGCCCAAACACCCGCATAAAAGTCGGCCTGCAATTCAAGTTTTACTGAATATTTATTGTATTCTTCTTCACTCAACTGCCTGCGAAGCCGCTGCACCTTTTCCGATGTGCCCATCAGGTTCTGGATATGATGACCAACTTCGTGGGCCACGACGTAAGCCATCGCAAAATCACCCGGCGCATTCAGTTTATTTTGCATGTCCTCGTGAAAAGAAAGATCAATATACAATTGGTTGTCGCCGGGACAATAAAAGGGTCCCGAAGCTGAACTGGCGCTGCCACATGCAGATTCCACCGCACCCCGAAACAACACGAGGGTTGGTTCCTGGTATTGACTGCCATTTTCAGAAAAAAGCTTGTTCCACACATCCTCCGTGTCTGCCAGTACCACTTTTACAAATTTCGCCCGTTGTTCATCTGCGGCTTGTTGTTCCGGTGTGAGCGTTTGACTGGTTCCCGGCTGTTGTACCTGCCTGACAATCTCGGAGGTATCTACACTACCGCCGCTTAAAAAGGTATACAGCAAATAAATAACAACTCCTGCGATACCGGTACCACCGGCTACTGCTCCGCCGGAAAGACCCCGGCGGTCATCAACATTGGAACTTTCTCTTCTCCCGATCCATTTCATAAATTATTTTTTTAGTGATTAAAACTATAGTGACTTTCAGGAAGCTAAGATCGCTCAACAGTCCCGGGGTCAATTTACTACATACAACTTATATACCGTTATCCGGCATTCCACGGGCGAAGGTTATTTTGATGAAGGCTTTAGTCGCCGTTGGCTTATTTATGTCACCGAGCCGGCAGGCGACGACAAAAGAGATAGGCAACAAGCAAGTTGGGTATCCAGCAGAGCCAGGCCACGATGCGGTAAGCTGAATTAAAATCCCCCATCCAGCTGGTGAGCAATGGTAGCCATATCCTTAAAGTTACAGCGGCAAAACAAGCTGCATAACTGTAGACCATCAGTCGTTGGTGTGCGACAATTTTTCCCTGCCTAATGCGCGCAAAGGCAAACAATGTGGTACTGAACCAAATGATACCCAGGCTGACAAACCCTGATGAAGCAATAACACCAGCTGTGGCAAAAAAACCCATACCTGTTCCCGCCAGGGCACTCACGATGGCGGCAACTACGTATACTTTCCCAATATTCCTGTGCATGGCAAGGTATTTCAACCGCAACTTTGTGCTAAACTGCCCCCAACCAATCAACAATGCTATGCCGCCAAAAATAATATGCAGGTAGAAACCCATATTCCAATATATGCTGCTGAGTAACCATGCAGGTTTGGAGCCTAGTAAACCAAACCGCCGCTCCACCAGGAAGTAAATAATTGGATACAGTCCTATAAGCACAGCAAACAGCCCGAAAAAAAACCAGCCCAGGCTCCAAACCATCCTCCTGGTAAACATATGATCAACGATTTTTTCTTTTTTTAGAAACCGGCGCAATGCTGTTATAGGCAAGCGCCAGGTCTACCCACTACCGGAGTTTCTTTTCGGTGTTTATAGCTTCGATGTCCACAAAAACAAAACCTCCCATAAGTAAAGTTTGCCTGTAAGGATATTGCTTATTACCTGTCACTAAAGAAATGCCATTCTCCTGTACACCGTTTCTGTTGCTTTTACTTCTTCTCCCTCCGGCGAAATATTGTATGCTGTAAAAACAACTTCGTCTTCTCTCACTATGTTGATCTCGGTTCGCCAGCCCCAATATTGTTCAATCCCCGGTGCCACATAGGCGTATTTGCCAAGCATATCCATCGCCGTCGTTCCATTTTGTCCTTCAGAAAACATGATGGCAGTTCCGTTGTGAAAACTGTCAACCCAGGCGCACTGTAATTTTTGCAATGCTGCATGGTAACCGATTATGGCCATTCCTTCCAGGGGTTTGTCTCCAAAATGCCCTTTGTATTGATGAAGGATAAACCTTCCATCAAGGATTAGTTTCATTGTGCCGCTTACGGGAGATTCGTCGGCCAGTTCCCCCGGCCCAAACCATGTTTTCGCTACCCCTTCCCACTCACCGGCAAGCCTGCCAAGCTGTTGGTGAGCAGTGGTGAGTGAGGAGCCTATGCTTTGATCAGACATATCGGGTGATTTGGTTGATAATTGGTCATCAATATAATATTACCTACGGGCTTTTGCAAATGGAATTGGCGCAATGTTGACAGGTCAGGGCCATCACCGAAACAAAAGATTCAGTTCAACGGGCAGGTTTGCCCCAACAAAAACTCACCTGCATCCCCGCTTGTGCACTGGTTAATCCGCATACGCAACAACACCCACCTCTTACACAATGGTGAATAAAAAGGCTGCTGAAGCATCTATTTTTCAGGCAATTTTTAACCCTGATCAGATATATCATGCTTTTATCAGCAAAATGCCGGAATTGGTTGCCTCCGTATAACAGGCTCCACCAGCAGCTGCTAAATACAGTTGCTATATTCATATTATTATTCACCGGCACTGGCGCCTCCACCCTTCATAAACCCGGGGTGGGCGCCCATTTTTCTGCGAACAAACCCATCATATTTTTTGCCAGTATGTCTACCGTGATGCAGGTGAAGGGCGATGCAGCTGCGCAGACGCTGCATTTCTCCGGTGCTGGTTTCGCCTCCCACCTTGGTAATACAATTATTGAAGTAAAAACAAACGTCGGCTCCGGGACGCTTCCAGGCCAGGTAAAAGGTAACGCCATTTTTACAGCAGCAACGGGTGATGAATTTTATACCAGTTTCACCGGCACTACCCAAATCCAACAGGGGAAAACCGTGGTGCATTTCGTTCATGCGATCACGGGGGGCAGTGGCCGGTTTAATGAGATCAACGGAATGCTCAGAGGCGACTGTATCCATGATGTGCAATCAAAAAAAGGCACGATCAACCTCGAAGGGGAAATAGATTTTTAAATAAACTCCCTTTTTTTCCACTGATCAAATACTTTTACATAACCAATACCCACCCAATCCTCGTCTCCGGGACCGGCAACAGACACACTACCGCGTTCCAGCGATGTAAATCTGCCACCCCGTGCCTACAATGAATGGCGGCCAACTTTTTTACCTACAACGGGCTGGTGCAAAATGCTGTTTATAATTTCATAATTTCAGATAGGCTAAATTTTTATCTTTATGGATTGACTGTCGTCGTGCAGGTAATTAACCTTGCATTTAATAACAGTAAATCCGGTAACACTGCAGCGACCAATGCAGTAGATTTTTTGCACTGCTGTTCAAGGCGGCACTACCAGCCTGCTGATCGGCAGTTTTTAAACAGCAGGTGAAATGAAAATTTTGATCAACTCAATAGTACTGGCCCTTTCTTTAATTTTAATTCCGTTGTTGTGTACCGCTCAAATAAGCCCGGATGGTTCCCAACCTGTTTACGAATCGGCTAAATTAATAGTTAGCCGGTTGACTCCAAACGTCTATATGCACACTTCCTTTTTTAATTCAGAAACCTTTGGAAAAGTTCCATGTAACGGCATGGTCGTAACCAGTAAAAACGAAGCAATAATCTTCGACACTGCTGCTGACGATTCTAGCTCCGCCGAACTGATCAGTTGGGTTAAGACTAAATTAAACCATACGATCATTGCTGTCATTCCCACTCATTTTCATGCAGACTGTGTCGGCGGGTTAAAAGAATTTGACAAGCATAAAATTCCTTCTTATGCAAACAACAATACGATTAAACTCGCAAGGCTAAATCATTTCAATGTTCCCACAAATGGATTTGATGACGCTTTGATGTTGACTGTGGGCGAAAAAAAGGTATATGCCACTTTTTTTGGAGAAGGTCATACAACGGATAACATTGTCGGGTATTTTCCGGCTGATGATGTTATGTTTGGTGGTTGCCTGGTGAAAGAACTGGGTGCTGGTAAAGGAAACCTGGAAGATGCCAATACGCAGGAGTGGTCTGAAACAGTAGAGAAGGTGAAGCAGGCATACCCGCAGGTGAAAATTATTATTCCCGGGCATGGCAGTACGGGCAACAAAGATTTGCTGGAATATACAATCGGGCTTTTTAAAAAATAACTAAGAAAAATATGCCGGGAACAACGTATAAGATCGATCGGCAATCCGGGTGAAGACTGCAAGCTTTCACTATTCACTATTCACTATACTAACAAAGTAGCATCAAATGGGAAATAAAAAAGACTTATCAAAAGAGGAACGTGCGGAACTGCTCAGCATTCTAAAGGGCCGTTTTGAAAAAAACATGAAGCGCCACAAGGAGCTTGAATGGTCGCCGGTACAGGTGAAGCTGGAAGCTCACCCCGAGAAACTTTGGTCGCTCAACGAAATGGAAAAAACCGGTGGGGAACCGGATATCGTAGGTTATGAGAAAAAGTCAGGGGATTACATTTTCTTTGATTGTTCAGCAGACAGCCCAAAAGGCCGCAGGAGTATTTGTTACGATGGTGAGGCGCTCAAAGCAAGGAAAGAAAATAAACCAAAAAACAGTGCGATGGAAATGGCCACCGCTATGGGCATCGAACTGCTGACGGAAGAAGAGTACAGGCGATTACAGGAACTTGGCGATTTCGATACTAAAACGTCTAGCTGGGTGCAAACGCCTCCCGAAATCAGGAAACGCGGCGGCGCACTTTTTTGTGACCGCCGATACGATCATGTCTTTGTGTACCACAACGGTGCGGAATCTTATTATGCGGGCAGGGCTTTCCGCGGCTCGCTGCGTGTTTAAATTTCGGAGGTTGTCCGGAAATCAACAACGATTAATTGACCGGAACAGCCGTCTATTGACTAAAAGTTTAGCCCGGCAAAAAAACCGCTGATCCTCCGGCCACACAATTCACAACGCTTAAACTCTTAATTCTTAACTCCTAATTCATAATTAATAATTCTCAACCCCTCACCTTTCGCTGTTTGCTTTTTTCCAATATAACGTCCTGCACATTCACGCCGCTGATCTTGCTTTCCAGCCACGAGATAAGGTCCAGGTAAGCAAAAGTCCTTGCCTCCAAAGGATTACCTTCATATTTCTTAAGTTTAACCAGTAGTTTTTCAAATTCAGGCTTAAGCGCATGAGCTCCTACACCAAAACTTCTTCGCAAAAAGGCAAATATTTCCTCCTCTACCTTACTCAGGTTTTCCATCTTAGACATGAACCGGTAAACAGATTTTATCAGGTATTCCAGCAGGTCAAAGTTTCCCAGTTCGTAATGGGCGATCAGGTGCAGCAGGCGTGCATAACATTGAAGATCGGTACGGAGATTCCCCTTTTGGTTGATCACCCTGTTCAGGTAGTCGATAGCCTTGCCCGGGTTGCCGCTGCCGAAATAAAGGGAGGCTATTTTATAATAGAACACCAGCACCCGGTGCGCGTCCAGGTATATCTCATACCTGGCCAGCATTTTTTCCAGGTAGGGCACCAGCCTTATACCATTATGAAAGGTCCCCTGCAGGAAATACAGGTTGATACGCGCCGTATAGAGGTATTGGTACACCAGGATCCGGCTGTTGTGGTTCTCCCTTACTATTTTATGACGGGCAAACTGCTCGAACTGCCTGATGGTTTCTATCATCCGGCGCTCATTCCTCAGGTCGAAATGTGCACTCATCAGGTTATGCATGCCTTTAATATAACTGGCTGTTTCCACGGTAAGCATTCGCGGGTATTCCTCAAATACATCTACCCACCGTTGGCAATGCCGGTAATACTGCAAAAAATCCAGGCGGATAAAGGCATACCAGCAATAGCTTTGCGCCAGGTAAAGTTTTTCATAAAAACCGGTGGCATTCCGGGCATTTGCCGGCAAACTATTTTCAAAATACTCCCTGATCCCGGCAATATCCTTGGCGTTGCGCGCATGCCCGTTCTGGATATACCAGCTATATAACTGTAGCGAAAGGTTGGAAAGTTTGTTCACCAGTTGCAGGTCATCATTTACCGAATCGCTTTCCTGGGTTAGCTGGTTGGCTCGGTTCTGCATACTTCGGGTGATATATAACACCTCGATCTTTTTCTCAAAGAATAGCGCCTGCTGCAGGTAGGTTAGCTGGTGATGTGCCCGGGAAAGTTCCTTGATCTTATCCAGTCCCTTCAGGCTTTGCAGGTAAAGTCCTTTATTATACAGGATACGAGCATGGTCCAGTAATTCGTGCAACTGCAGGTCAATATTGTCTTCGTCCCTGATGATACGTAAGCTCCCCAACACCTGGCGGTAGAGTTGAGCCTTGAGGTTACTGAGCTGGGTTTTGCTGATCGCCTTGTTTTTACGGAGCAAAACAGCCTCATCATACTCCCCCATTCTGTCCATTGCATCAAATAACTGGATGCTTTTCAGTTCCTCGCTCGAGGAATTCCGCTTCACAAAAAGCTTAAAATTGCGCTTTTCGCTCTTCTCAAGTGACTTAATTAGCTGAAAAAGAGGGTCTGTTGATCGGTTGGGCATCGTAATTCCTTTTGTTTAAGATCCTTTACTGCAGGGCGTTCTGCTGGTTTTTCGGCTTTGTACAACGCGTAAAAGAACCTGTATTATGGTTTTCCTTTGCATGATTTGTATCATACTTTAGTAAAGTCAACATGAGTGCACTGCACATACAAATATAAGTGCAAGCATTTTTATCACACTATCCAAGCACGAATTATGTCAGAAGGAAAAGTCCACATATTTGATACTACGCTCCGGGATGGCGAACAGGTTCCCGGCTGTAAATTAAATAGCACTGAAAAGATCGAACTGGCCCTGGCTCTTGAAGAACTCGGCGTGGATATCATCGAAGCGGGCTTCCCTATCTCCTCACCCGGTGATTTTGACTCGGTAAACCAGATATCAAAAGTTATTAAGAATACTACCGTATGTGGCCTTACCCGTGCCGTTCAGAAGGATATAGAAGTAGCAGCAGAAGCGTTAAAATATGCGGTTCGTCCCCGGATTCATACCGGCATAGGCACTTCAGATTACCATATTAAGTCAAAATTCAAGTCAACACAGGATGAGATCCTGGGAAGAGGCGTGCAGGCAGTAAAGTGGGCAAAAAACTTCGTGGATGATGTGGAGTTTTACGCAGAGGATGCCGGCCGTACAGATAACGAATACCTTGCCCGAGTGGTAGAAGCAGTGATCAAAGCCGGAGCCACAGTAGTAAATATCCCCGATACAACGGGTTATTGCCTTCCGCACCAATATGGCGAAAAAATAGCCTTCCTGGTCAATAACGTTTCCAATATAGATAAGGCTATCATCAGCTGCCATTGCCACAATGACCTGGGCCTGGCTACAGCCAATTCCATAGCCGGTGTACTGAACGGTGCACGCCAGGTAGAGTGTACCATTAACGGCCTGGGAGAAAGAGCGGGAAATACAAGCCTGGAAGAAGTGGTGATGATACTTAAGCAGCATAGCAAGCTGGGGTATTACAGTAATGTAAAAAGCCAGCAGCTAAACCCCCTCAGCCGGCTTGTTTCGGATACGATGCGTGTGCCGGTGCAGCCAAACAAAGCCATCGTTGGTAGCAATGCTTTTGCTCATTCGTCCGGTATCCACCAGGATGGGTTCCTGAAAAATGCGGAGACTTACGAGATCATTGCACCAGAGGAAGTTGGCGCGGAAGGATCCAGGATCGTACTAACAGCAAGAAGTGGACGAAGTGCCTTGGCCTACCGTTTCCAGAAATTAGATTTCCAGTTCGACCGGAATGATATAGATGTACTTTATGAATACTTCCTGCAACTGGCAGACAGTAAGAAAGAAATTGAAGACAGCGACCTGAACATGCTCGCTTTCGAACATCAAAAAAAGATAGTAGCTACGGCTTAACCTTTCTCGTGCTTAGTTTTTGTTTAATGGGTGGAGGATTCGTCCTCCACTTTTTTAAAAAAATTCCCAGAAGCTTAAATTGTTACAAGACATTAATGAATAGCCAGACAAATATCACAGGACCAGGTCAACAGCGCGGAAACGCTAAATCTCTTTTTGAAAAAGTGTGGGAGCAACATGTGGTAAAGGAAATAACTGACGGGCCTTCGGTATTGTACATCGACAAACATTTTATTCACGAGGTCACCAGCCCGCAGGCTTTTAACGGGTTAAATAAAAGGGGCATCAAAGTTTTTCGTCCCCAGCAAACGATTGCCACTGCTGACCACAACGTTCCCACTATCAACCAGCACCTTCCCATTAAAGAAGAACTTAGCCGGCTACAGGTGGAAGCATTAATAAAAAATTGCGCAGAACACGGCGTAGAATTATATGGCCTCGGCCATCCTTTCCAGGGTATCGTTCATGTGATCGGCCCTGAGTTGGGAATCACACTCCCCGGGAATACGATTGTATGCGGTGATTCACATACTTCCACCCACGGCGCTTTTGGCGCTATCGCATTTGGCATCGGCACCAGCGAAGTGGAGATGGTTTTGAGCACGCAATGTCTCCTGCAGACAAAACCTAAACTGATGCGGATCAATATCGATGGAGAGTTGAACCCGGGTGTGGTTAGTAAGGATATTGTGTTGTACATCCTTTCTCAAATAACCGCCAGCGGTGCCACTGGTTATGCAGTTGAATTTGCCGGTTCCTCAATACGTGCTTTATCTATGGAAGCTCGTATGACCATTTGTAATATGAGCATTGAAATGGGTGCGCGGTGCGGCCTTATCGCACCGGACGATAAAACTTTCGAATATATTAAAGGCCGCAAGTTTGCACCACAGGGTGGCGCCTGGGACAAGGCCCTTGACTGGTGGAAAACATTATTCAGTGATGAAGGTACTGCATTCGACAGTGAAATAAATATTGATGCCGCCGACATCACGCCAATGATCACTTACGGCACCAACCCGGGAATGGGCATCGGTGTAAATGAAAATATCCCCACTATTGGGGAAGTGAATGACAACGATAAGTCAGGGTTGGAAAAGTCGCTCGCTTATATGGGACTTAAACAGGGACAGGCAATAAAGGGACAAAAAATAGATTACGTTTTTATAGGAAGCTGCACAAACTCACGCATTGAAGACCTGAGGATGGTAGCTTCTTTTGTTAATGGGAAAAAGAAAGCCGATAACGTGGAAGTATGGGTTGTACCCGGCAGCCGCCAGGTAGAACAACAAGCGATCGGTGAAGGGATCGACAAGATCTTTGAAACAGCAGGTTTCACATTGCGCCAGCCCGGATGTTCTGCATGCCTGGGCATGAATGAAGATAAAATTCCTGCAGGTAAATATTGCATCAGTACAAGCAACCGCAATTTCGAAGGACGGCAGGGCGCGGGCGCGAGAACATTATTGGCAAGCCCGCTTACTGCAGCAGCAGCAGCCATCACAGGAGTTGTAAGCGATATCAGGGACTGGATGCCTCCAACACATAAAGGGGAGTTACAATCCCCAACCCCTAAAGGGGAGCCTGACTCACGATTTGAATTATTTAAAAGCATCGAAGCATAATGATGGCTGACCAATCTACACATACTTCAACACAAGGTTCCCCGTTTAGGGGGTCAGGGAGTTCCGGGGGCATCTTCCGTTCTTCATATGTTCCCCTTAACATAGAGAACGTAGACACCGACCAGATCATACCTGCCCGGTTTTTAAAAGCCACCACGAGGGATGGCTTCGGCAAGAATCTTTTCCGTGACTGGCGTTACGAGAATGATGATGAAACGAAACCAAGGCCTGGGTTTGTGTTAAACCAAACCCATTATAAAGCAAACATTCTTGTTGCAGGAAAAAATTTCGGTTGTGGTTCTTCAAGGGAGCATGCAGCATGGGCCATACTGGATTACGGATTTAAGGCGGTGGTATCGAGTTTTTTTGCAGACATTTTTAAAAACAATGCACTGAACAATGGTTTACTGCCCGTAACGGTATCGGAGGATTTTCTTCAAAAAATATTCAACCAGAAAAACCAGTCCCCGATAACCATCGACCTCCAGAAACAAACGATCACACTGGATTCTACAGGCGACAGGGAAAGATTTGAAATAAGCCCTTATAAGAAAACCTGCATGTTAAACGGGTATGATGATATCGATTACCTGCTTAGCATCAAAGAAGATATTATAACTTTTGAAACAGAAAAAGAATTTTAATAAAAATAAAAGATTATCCAGGATTTAGTACCATGAGTTACAACATAGCAATAATAGAAGGAGACGGCATCGGGCCGGAGGTAACAGCACAATCAGTGATCGTTTTAAACGCCATTGCCGAAACATTTGGTCATGAGTTTAATTACAGGTACTGCCTGATGGGTGCTATTGCTATCGATCAAACAGGCAACCCTCTACCGGACGAAACAATCGAAGTCTGCCTGAACAGTGATGCGATTTTATTTGGCGCCATCGGCCACCCCAAATATGATAACGACCCTTCGGCTAAAGTGAGGCCGGAACAGGGCTTGTTGAAACTGCGCAAATCCCTGCAGTTGTTTGCGAATATCCGGCCGGTAACCACTTATGAAGCGCTGCATCATTTGTCGCCGCTGAAAACAAAAAATATCATCGGTGTGGATTTTGTCATTTTTCGTGAACTCACCGGTGGAATTTATTTTGGTAAAAAAGAGACCAACGAAGACCAGACATATGCCATCGATGAATGTGCCTACAGCAAAGAAGAAATTATAAGGGTAGCACACCTCGCTTTTAAAGCCGCTCAACAAAGAAGAAAAAAATTAACCCTGGTAGATAAAGCTAACGTACTGGAAACATCCAGGCTATGGAGAAAGGTTGTAAAAGAACTGGCGGCCCAATACCCGGATGTGGCACTTGATTTTTTGTTCGTGGACAATGCGGCTATGCAGATCATCCTGAATCCGAAGCAATTTGATGTGATCCTTACAGAAAATATGTTCGGGGATATCATCAGCGATGAGGCCAGCGTGATCAGTGGTTCACTCGGTTTGTTGCCTTCAGCATCTGTCGGCAGCGGCTCTGCACTTTTTGAGCCCATACACGGCTCTTACCCGCAGGCAGCCGGGAAAGATATTGCCAACCCGATCGGATCAATTCTCAGCACAGCGATGTTATTGGACCATCTCGGACTAAGTGAAGAAGCAACATTGGTGAGAGATGCGGTGAACTGGACACTGCAGAACGGGTTTGTAACCAAAGACATTGACACGGTTAATTTTTATTTCACTTCCACGCTTGGGGAATTGATCAGTGATTACGTGACGGGGAAAATACCGAGTTTGAAAAAAGATAATATAGAGTTGAGGAAGTCAACGATAATTTAAAACTCCCTGACCCACTAAAGGGGGAACTTTAAGGGAAGTTCATAAAGAAATCGAGAATCTTTCAAATTAAAATAATTAGTTCTTATTAATATTTTATAAAACAACACCACTTCAAAAAATATTTAAAGTGTTGAAACTGTTGACACCGCTGGGTTTTAAAAGGTACTCAATTTGTTTTTTTTGAATAATATTTTGCAGATGGTTTGTTTATTAAAAATGGCGGGTGTATATTCGTAAAACACATCCTTCATGATGAATTCAGGAAAAAATAACATCATCTCCGCTTTGACCACAATTATTGTGGTGGTGATTATTATTATTCCTGCACTGCATGGAGGTGGTTAAATTGTAAGATCTACTAAACGAAATACAAGCGACCCGCCTCCAGGAGGCGGGTCGCTTTTTTTATACCACGCCAAAATAAAAAATAAATGTACTACACAGAAAATACGATGATTTACCTGAACGGGGCTTTTGTAAAAGCTTCGGAAGCACGTATGGATTTCTATAGCCAGAGCCTGCACTATGGATACAGCGTGTTTGAAGGAATTCGCAGTTACAGGACGGTACAGGGTAAAACGAAGATCTTTAAACCGGTTGAACATTTTGAACGCTTAAGAAATTCCGCCGCTGCGTTAAATATGCCTTTCAACTGGTCAGTTGATGAGTTGATCGATGCAACATATGAGTTGTTGACTCAAAATGAATTACAGGATGCATATATACGCCCCGTTGTGTATGCACCCGCCAATATGAGTTTTGTTCAAAATAAAGAATCTTTTATCGTTATAGAAGTGTGGGAGATGCAACCTTTCCTGGGGGAAAAATTGCTCAGGGTAATAACATCTTCCTTCCAGCGGCCCAATCCAAAGGGCTTTAAGATAGAGGCCAAAGCTGCAGGGCATTACGTAAATTCTATTCTTGCCAGCCAGGAAGCCAAAGCAAAAGGTTTTGATGAGGCTTTGTTGCTTGACATGAATGATAACGTGGCAGAAGGACCCGGGGCAAATCTTTTTTTCGAAAGGGAAGGCAAATTGTTTACTCCCGCAAAAGGTAATATCCTGCCGGGAATAACAAGGGCAACCGTGATAGAAATTTGCGCAGACCTGGGCATTGAAGTGGAAGAACGGTTTTTCTCCATTGAGGAACTGAGACAGGCAGACAACGTTTTTTACTGTGGTACAGCTGCGGAAGTAATTGGATGGGAAAGCCTGGACGGGCAGGCTTTCGGAGCCCCATGGAGTGGCTCTTTAAGCCAAAAAATCCAGGAGACATACAAACAAAGGGTGATCGAAGCCTTACCGGAAAATATAGAAGTACCTGCATAAAATAAGTTGATCTGCGCATGACGGAAAAAAAAGATAAAATGGCTGAACTAAATAAATATTCAAAAGTATTAACGCAGGATGAAACACAACCTGCAGCGCAGGCGATGCTATATGGTATCGGGCTCACAGAAGACGACTTAAAGAAGCCACAGATCGGCGTTTGCAGCATGGGTTATGATGGCAATACCTGCAACATGCATCTGAATGACCTGGCAAAAATCGTGAAACAGGGTGTTTGGGATAACGGCCAGGTGGGGTTGATCTTCAATACGATTGGTATAAGTGATGGTATCAGCAATGGCACCGACGGTATGCGTTATAGCCTGGTAAGCCGTGACCTGATCGCCGACAGTATTGAAGCCGTGTGTGGTGGATTTTATTATGATGGTTTAATTGCCTTACCGGGTTGCGATAAAAATATGCCTGGCTCTGTCATGGCAATGGGCAGGCTGAACCGCCC
>JAKFCK010000491.1:0-5604 GCA_036676685.1 Chitinophagaceae bacterium
TCCCCCATTGACCCAATGACCTAATGACTCAATGCCCCAATGACCCAAAAACCCAATGACCCAATGACCCAATGACCCAATGACCCATTGATCCAATGACCCAATGACCCATTGACCCATTGACCCATTGACCCATTCACCCATTGAGACCCATTGACCCATTCACCCATTCACCCATCCTACCCCCCATGAATCGCCTGTAAAAAATCCGCCTTCTTCCGCTTGGACACATCCAGCACTTTTCCATCCTGCATGATCACCTGGCCACCCTCGCCCCGGATATATTTTTCTACATAATTTTTATTGATGATGGTGGAATGATGGATACGAATAAAAATCTCAGGGGGCAGCATATCTTCAAACTCTTTTAAGGTGCGGCTCACGAGGTGCGTTTGTTTGTTGCCCAGGTAAATGTAGGTGTAGTTGTTGCTTGCTTCCAGGTGAACGATCTGGTCGATATTGAGAAAACGCAGGCCATCACTTGTGGGAATGCTGATGCGGAGCGATTGTTTTTTATGCAGCTGCTCCAGCAGGATCTCCAGCTGTACGGGTGAGTTTAAATTATTGCGGCCGGATACGGCTTTGGCTACTGCTGCTTTCAACTCATCTATCTCTACGGGTTTCACCAGGTAATCTAATGCGCTATAGCGGATGGCCTTGATGGCATAATGATCATAGGCCGTAACAAACACCAGCGCAAAATTGCGGTAGGTTAAATGCTGCAGCATTACAAACCCGTTCATCAGCGGCATTTCAATATCGAGGAACACGATACCGGGTTTTTGTTGTTCGATCATCCTGATGCCGTCCGCGCCGTTATCACAACTACCGACAATTTCTACTTCCGGGCAATGGCGTACGAGTTTTTCCCGGAGTGCGCTCAGGTTGCTTTGATCGTCGTCTATAAGTATTGCGCTTAACATGGTATTGATGGTCAGGAAAAACAATTCACCCGCACCGTTACTTCCGTACCCGAAGCTACGCCTGCATCTTCCAGGTCGGTGATGCGCAGGTCATCCGGTGCACTGTTTTTATTATGCAACAAAATACGTTCCCTTGTGATCTCGATGCCATAAGATTGCTGGCCGGGTTTGTTCAGTTCGCGAAGCGCCATGGCTTGTTTGCGGCCAATACCATTATCCGTGATCGAATAAATAATGTCTTCATTTTTTAAACGGGCATTCACTTTTAGCTGGCGGCTGTTGCCGGTCTTATTCAGCAATCCATGGTGAATAGCATTTTCTATAAAAGGCTGTATCACGAGCGGGGGCACTTTATAATCGCTGTTCAATAATATTTCGTCGGCATTTAATTCATACCGGAATTTATTGTTGCACCGAAACTCTTCAATCTCCAGGTACAATTTCATGGTTTCAAAATCGCGCTGGAAGGACACGAGGTTATTTTTGGAACTGTCCAGGATGCCGCGGATCAGTTTGGCAAACCGCGACAGGTAGGTGGTGGCCCTGTCAGGCTGGTTGGTTTGGATGAGATTGTCGATGGCGCTTAAACAATTGAAAATAAAATGCGGGTTCATTTGTGCGCGCAATGCCTGCATTTCCAGCTCCAGCGCCCGCCTTTTTAGCACGAGTTGCTCCTGCTGGTTTTTCAGCAATTCATTTTTTCGTTTCAGTACGATCGTACGCAGCACCAATCCCGAAAAGATCAGCAGCAAAACGATGCCCGCGACTAACCCTCTTTTTACTTCGGCCTGTTTGCTCAGTGCTTTTTTATTCATGGCGAGTTGCTGTTCACTGATGGCATAATCTTTTTGCAATAACCGGATCCTGTTTTCTGCGTCTGAAGCCGCCTGGTATAAGGCCGTGCGTTCCCTGAACTTTGCCGTGGCCAGCGAATCTTTCAACACCGTAAATTGTTTTAAATAAGCCAGGGCGCTATCTGGTTCACCCAAACGCTCAAAAATACCGGCAAGCAATTGGTTGGCGTCTTTTGCAAATTCTTTGTTGCCAGCAAAATCCGCTGTTTGATAAAGCTCGCGTGCAAAACCAAGTGCCCGCCGGTATTCGCCGGTTGCATCATACACTTTACCCAGGTTGAGCAGGCTGTGCATGAGTGCGATCAGGTCTTTTTCCTGCCGCTGCCGGTTCAAAGCGGGCAGCAGGTCGGCCAGCAGTTCATCGTATTGTTTCAAGGCAACCTGCAGATCGGACGAAAGTCCCCGGGAGTATCCCGCGAATCTTTTTCGCACATTAGTGTCAGGGATCAGTTTCTGCAGGTTCTCCCGGTGTTTGTCCTGGTAGTATTTTGCCGAATCGTAATTTTTCAAAACGTAATGGGCGTAAGCCATGTCTTCCAAATGGGGCCAGGCGAGGATAAAAGGAGTGGCGATTTTCAAAAACCGGTGGTAATATTCCAACGCTTTTTCCGGGTCCCCGGCATGGTTAAAAGCCCGGGCGATAAAGGCCAGTGCAAAGGACTGCAGTGCCGGGTCGTTGAGCTGTTTACCGATTTCGTTGGACTCCACCAGGTTTTCAAAAGATCTCCAGTACTCCCCGTGTTTCCCGGTATTAAACCCGGCAGCCTGTAACGCTTTACCGATTCCGAGGCTGTCCCCGGCTGCTGTGGCAATTTTTTTTGCCTGCTCTGCCGCTGACTGTGCTTCGTCATATTTACCCAGCCGCGTACATGCGAGGGAAAGGGTATAATAGGCCGAAGATAATACGGGCGGGTCGGGCGCGGCTTTCAATTGGTCAATGGCCTGGCGGCTATACAACGCCATCAACGCGGGATTGCCGAGTAACCTGCCATAAATATCCCCCCGGGTCACGAGGGAAAGCGCGATACCCTGCCGGTCGTTGATGCGGGTGGCCATGTCCTCAGTCGCGTTGGTAAACTTCAGGGCAGAGTCGGCATGAATGTAGTTGAATATATATTCCTGTGCGATGGCATCAAGGTTCCTCACCGCAGCCTTCTCATGCAGGCCGGGTTGTTTTTTTTTGAGGCTGTCTATTTTATACGTCTGTGCCTCGCCGTTATATACCCATAAAACAGCAAATAAGGAAAGAACGTTTAACAAATATTGCCTTCGTTTCATACCCATCGGTCAGGTGGTATTAAATATAAGAAAAACATCCCCGGATCACAAGTCCCGGCGGGCCCGGCAAGATATTAATAACTGATGGTGCCCTCGTAAGTGATGTGAGCATTCGGGTTAACCAGGCCGGCCACGGTATAGCCTGTTAAGTTTCCTGTGGCATTGGTAAACCTGCCTGTGCCCCCTGTAATTTCATGGGTCATTTCCACCTCCATAACACCATCCCCTAGTGGCGTGGAAGTACCGGTGAAGGTTGTATAAAACTCATCGCCGTTGGCTGCATAAAAAGTGGTGGTGCCGCCAATGGTAAATGGAGGTGGAGTGCTGAGATTCAACATGGATAACGCCACAAAACTGCCTTTACCCAGGTGACTGGATTGCCCGGTGCCGGTGATCCTGATCTGTACAAATGGCGGGGGAGTGAGTGCCTCGGAAACTGTGCTGTAACTTCCTTTTATGGGCACTGTATTTTTTTGAGGGGCCGGTACCTGGCTGGCAGGTACGCTGATCATACCCGGGCAAAACACGAGGATGTAAATAAACATCGTGGAAAATTGTAGAAGTTTCATTGTAGTATGTTTTAAAAAGTAAAAAAATCAGTAAAGGATATCCTATATCAACAATCACGAGGTAAAACTATCCGCAATATGGGCAGGGAAAAACCCGTAATGAGCAGGTGGGGGAGGTGGGTGATTATGTGGGAGTTTGGGGTTGCGGATTACCGGGTTGCGGAGATGTACAATTCCCGCCGAATTCCTATTGACCATTGACCTATTGACCTATTGACCCATTGCCTATTGCCTTTTGCTCCCACAAATTGGTGTACCGTTTGTTATGGTAACCCGGAACCAATTTATTTTTCATTTAAAAAAACTGTTATGACTACTACTAAATTTATCATACTGGCCACCAGTGTTATCGCCGGTTCAGCAGCTTACTGGCTCACCCACCGCAAAAAGACAACTACTGAAGACAGCGGCGCACCTTTCGCGAAAAAGGAACGGCATTACAGCCCGGTGTTCTCGCATTTTAAAAAGCCGGGGTATGTAGCGGAGTAAGACGGTAAACGGTGGAAGGTGGAGGGAGGTCACCCGGTCGGATATCCGGGGCTGAGGACAGAGAGATACCGCCTAACATTCTTTCAAATTATACACAAACAACACATCAAAAGATCCCGGCAACGGGATTTTTTGATACCCCTGACCCCTAAAGGGGAACAAACCCCTGTCCCCTAAAGGGGAACTATACTTTGAATTCTCAAATATAACTAAGCACCACATATCCGGCAAACCCGGTAGGTCCCCAATTCGAAAATACATTATTTACTTATTTACTTTATCTACTCCTCCCGCCCACGACTAATGACCCCATGACCCATTAGCACATTAGCTAATTAGCTAATTAGCTAATTGTGTGACTTATAACATATAAAACATCCCGTATACCTCCTCAAAAAGTAGAAAAACCCCCACAGCAAACTGTGGAAATGACCACGGAAATGCATAAACGCCGTATAAAGCAGCGTTGGAATAATATATGCTGTCTCTTAATTGGTTTTTCATAGGATATTGGATTTAAAGCGGGACTGGATTTTTATCCTGGTCCCTTTTTTTTTGCCCGTTGGAGACGGTAGAAGGTAGAAGGTAAAAGATTGACTGTAAAAGGTAAAAGGAACCCTCCGGCTTCCGGCTTTCTCCTGCCCCGGGAAAGGATCCGGGATATTTTACTAATTAATTATAATTACGGTTCGGAAAGGCAGTTTTGCTTTGGCAAGTAAGCTATTCATAGCGTTAAAAGTTCTGGCCCGGTAAGAAGCTTCTGCCCCCGTGTCGCCTGCCTGCCCCGTCTAATACGGCGGTCCCGATTTCGGGAGTTTTCAACCAACGGGTTATTATGAACCGCATGGCATCACAACGCTCTTTGTGACGAAACTATTTTCGTTTATTACCCTATATCGACTTATTTCGTCGCTGGTCTCCCTTAGATATAACTTAAACTTAATATAGCTACTTCATTAATCCACTTACTTTTACCCCGGTTTTTCATAGGATATTGGATTTTAAAACAGGGCTGCATTTCTATGCCGGCCCTTTTTTCGTTGGAGACGTGCGAAGGGTGAAGGGTATAGGGTAAACGGTAAAAGTTCCGTCTAAAGTCCACTTTCTACCTTCCAGCTTCCACCGTTCGTAGTTTTTCAACACGACGAAGGAGTGTTAGAAAAACAAGATCCCGATGAGGTGACGATATCGGGACCACCCTCAACCCTCCACCCTCCACCCTCCGTTGTGACAAATTGAAATTGAGTTTTCACGTCACATTTCTGTGACAATCAATTTGTGACATTTCAAAATGTCACATTACATTTGTCACAAAAGCTTTTATGCCGCGGACACAGAGACCTTCATACATTAAAGAAGTGCGTGAATTTTATGGGATGACGCAAATGGCTCTTGCCTGTTACCTGGAGGTTAACCGCTCCCAACTTGCTATGGCCGAACTTCATGAGAGGGAACTGCCATCGGAGGCGGGGCAGAAATTAACCAGGCTCG
>JAKFCK010000492.1:0-6584 GCA_036676685.1 Chitinophagaceae bacterium
GTGACCAAAGCTTTACGCAGGGATATGGAACAGCAAAAAGCCTATTACGAAAGCCTGAATGAGAATAAGCGTTACCCGTTGAGCATGGAAGAGGAGCGCAACGATAACCTGCTGAGGGCATTAATGGGCCTGGAACAGGAATATAAAAATAAACCGGTTATCAGCCCGGAAACACCGGGCACCATTCAGAACATACCCACAACCCCGGCGGACACACCAAGGTAAGTGACCTGGGGGATGGGAAATACAAAAGGAAATCCTGTTCTGCCGTAAATAAGAAATAGTATAAAAAGGCTTGCGATCGGCAAGCCTTTTTTATTTAACAAACAAACCAAACGATGAGAATGTTTGTTACGTAATTTGCAAAGGGTTTTAGAGGTTGAATAAGTTGATAAGGATATAAAGTTGATAAGATTTTTGAAATTCGGGGTTCATTAATATATTAGGCATTAACATACTTTATAAACTTATTTACTCATTTTCATTTCCCCACATTTTTCACTCGTCACCGTTTATCAACCATGATAGGACACCAATTTTCAAAATACGACCCCTCGCAGAATGCCCGGACAAAATTTGAGCAGCTCCTGGACTTGTTTTTACAGTTACTTACGTACACTAATGGTGATTTCAATGAAGCCATGCAGTGGATGAATGAGTTGGATAAGGAGTATAAATTAACCAACAACGATTACGGCATCGGGGACTTCCTGGAAGAACTGAAGCAAAAAGGATACGTGGATGAGGATCCGCAAAATGGCTCTATAAAGATCACGTCAAAAACAGAACAGGGTATCCGTAAAAAGAGCCTGGAGGACATCTTTGGCAAACTTAAGAAGACCAGGCAGGGTAACCACCAGACCTTTAAACCCGGTGGTGGTGACGAAATTAACCCGGAAACAAGGCCTTTCCAGTTTGGAGATACCATGGAGCAGATCGATTTCACCAGCAGCATCCGGAATGCACAGATCAACCATGGCGTAGAAAGTTTTAAAATGCTGGAGGAGGACCTGGAGATCAGGGAAACTGACTTTAAATCACAGACTTCCACGGTATTGATGATCGATATTTCACACTCCATGATCCTGTATGGCGAGGATCGTATTACGCCGGCTAAAAAAGTAGCCATGGCCCTGAGTGAACTGATCCAAACCAAATACCCGAAAGACACGCTGGACATCGTAGTGTTTGGCAATGATGCATGGACCATTGAAGTGAAGGATCTCCCCTACCTGCAGGTGGGCCCATACCATACCAATACTGTAGCCGGCCTGGAACTTGCAATGGATATCCTGCGCAGGAGGCGTAACCCGAACAAACAGATCTTCATGATCACGGATGGAAAACCCACTTGCCTGAAAGTGGGAAAGAAATATTACAAAAACAGCTTCGGGGTAGACAGGAAGATCCTGAATCGTTGCATGAGCCTGGCCACGCAGTGTAAAAAACTAAAGATCCCGATCACTACTTTTATGATCGCGAGCGACCCTTACCTGCAGCGGTTTGTGCAGGAGTTCACAGAGACTAATCACGGCAAGGCTTTTTTTGCCTCATTGGATAAACTGGGGGCATTTATATTTAAGGATTTTGAAAGCGGGAAACGGAAGACGGTTTATTAGCCCCCTGATCCCCTGAAGGGGGAACCTGCAATGCAGGTTTATTTTATTTTTAAAATGGAATCGGATAGATGTAATTAAGCATTATGAAAGTTGAAAAAAATATAGAAGTTAACATGAATGGAATGGCGCGGACGCTTGGCGAACTAAAGAAAAGCGGGTGGAACTCTAAATCTATTAAGGATGAGATAAGGGATAACCTTATTAAAAAAATACAAGCCAGGGAAAATTCATTTCCCGGCATACTGGGTTACGAGGATTCCGTGATACCTGATACGGAAAGAGCACTGCTGAGCCGGCACAACATATTATTTCTCGGGCTGCGTGGGCAGGCTAAAACGCGTATGGCGAGGCTGATGACGGATCTGCTGGATGATTATATCCCTGTGATAGCAGGTAGCGAAGTAAATGACGACCCGTTTAAGCCGATCTCAAAGTATGCGGTAGACCTGCTTAAAGAAAAGGGTGACGACACACCCATAGAATGGCTGCACAAAGCGAAACGATATGGTGAAAAACTGGCCACACCCGATGTAAGCGTAGCCGACCTGATAGGTGATATCGATCCTATAAAAGCCGCCAATCTTAAACTGAGTTTTGCCGATGAGAATGTTTTGCATTATGGCATCATTCCCCGAAGCAACCGTTGCATATTTGTCATAAATGAATTACCGGATCTGCAGGCAAGGATACAGGTATCCCTGTTTAACATACTGGAAGAAGGTGACCTGCAGATAAGAGGGTTTAAACTGCGTTTACCCCTTGACGTATTATTTATATTCACAGCCAACCCGGAAGATTACACCAACCGCGGCAGCATCGTAACGCCACTTAAAGACCGGATAGAAAGCCAGATCCTTACCCACTACCCGCGTTCCATTGAAACCGCCCTCAGCATCACTGAGCAGGAGGCCAATATTATGGATGCACAAAAAAACAAGGTCGTGGTAAGCGATCTTATTAAAAGGCTGATAGAACAGGTAGCTTTTGAAGCAAGGGATAGTGAACTGGTAGATAAAAAAAGCGGGGTAAGCGCAAGGCTCACCATAGCAGCCTACGAAAACGTGGTTAGTGCTGCAGAGCGGCGTGCGATCATTAACAACGAAAAGACAACCCAGGTATGGCTGAGCGACCTTACCGGCATCATTCCTTCTATCACCGGCAAAATAGAGCTGTTGTACGAAGGTGAACAGGAAGGCCCGTACCAGGTGGCGGTGAACCTCGTGGAAAAATCAATCCGCAACCAGTTTGTACAGTATTTTCCCAACCCGGAAACTTTGAAGAAGCGAAAGGGCGTTGAAAAGCAGGAGGAAAATCCTTATAAGGCTATCCTTGCGTGGTTTGATAAAGGTAACAGCCTCAACTTATTTTTGGAATCCAAAGACGAGGACAAAGTCCAGTTATTGTACAAGGTGAATGGCCTGCATGCCTTGGTAAAAAAATATTATAATACGGGCAGCGAACTGGAAACGGCCTTGCTGATGGAGTTGGTGTTACATGGATTGAGTGCACACTCGTTGATCAGTAAAAAAGTAATTGAAGGAAAGATAGAATTTAAAGACCTTATGGGCAGCATGCTGAATATTGGTACTGCAGATTTTAACGACGAGGACTATAATGAGGAGGATTATAATTAAGAGTTAAGAATTAAGAGTTGATAATTGAGAATTGATAATTGAGAATTGAACAAGGAACTGCCCGGGATATTTTCCGGGCAGCTCTTTTTACCGTATAGCTGTAAATGGATCTATATCGCACATGTGATGCTGGTTAGTTAAAAAAGAGCGGGCTTAAATTTTGATTGTTGAGAGCAATAAGCTGGTCTAAATGCCCTGGCGTTTTTTTTAAATTATATTCACTTCGCGTTGAAGGGTTACACCGAACTTTTGTTGCACGGAAACGATTATCTCCTCGCTCAGGGCATAAATTTCCCTGCCTGAGGCATTCCCGTAATTCACCAGCACCAATGCCTGCCTGCTGTGACAACCTGCATCTCCTTTGCGGTATCCTTTCCACCCGCACTGTTCTATCAACCACCCTGCTGCAAGTTTGGTTTTACCATTTTGCAGGTCATAACCCACAATAGCCGGAAAGTTTTCTTTCAATTGTTCAAATTGGATATTTTCCACCACGGGATTTTTAAAGAAACTTCCTGCGTTACCAGTCACCGCAGGATCCGGTAATTTGCTCCGGCGGATATTTATCACAGCTTGTGAAACCGCCTGGATGCTTAATTCCGTCACACCCATCTTCTCCAACTCCTGGCTGATTGCACCGTAAGAAATATTAAACTGTGGCGTGTTGCTGAGGCGATAAGTAACATTCATGATTACGAACTGGTCCCGGTATTTCCCTTTGAACACGCTTTCCCTGTACCCGAAAGCACAATCAGCTAAACTAAACGTCACCATCTTTTTCTCTTCCAGGTGAAAGGCTTCCAGGGAGTGAAAAACATCTTTGATCTCTACACCATAAGCACCAATGTTCTGCATCGGGCTTGCTCCCACATTGCCCGGGATAAGCGAAAGATTTTCTACTCCCGCATAATTATTTTTTATACAGTATAACACGAACTGGTGCCAGTTCACACCACCCCCTGCTTTTACGTAGATCGCAGCAGCTTCTTCTTTCACCACTTCAATTCCGGCTAGCTCATTTTTTATCACCACCCCATCGAAGTCTTTTGTAAAAAGAATATTACTGCCCCCTCCCAGCACCAGGGTTTCCTTGTTGTCCAAAACCAGCCGGCTTTTTGCTTCCAGGGTTTCGTGCAAATTTTCCGCGCTATCGAATGTGGCGAAATATTTTGCCCGGGCGTTGATGCCAAAACTATTGTAATCTTTAAGAGAGAAATTTTCCTGGAAAAACATGGCAATCTTTTAAGCTAGGGGTTGTTACAAAATGCTGGTCCCAAAAGTAAACCCTTGTGATCACATTGCATCCACATCAGCAATCACGTGCACAGATCTAAAAGCTTTATCGGCCTGCATCAAATTAATGTGATTGCGGATCACTTTTTTGTAGTTGATACTCATACCGGGTTCTTTGGGGAGCTTCACCATGATCTCCATCAGGTACTGATTTCTTAACCGGCCAATCACTGGCGCTGCAGGTCCTACCACAAACTCCCGAAGGTCCTGTGTGAGTGAGGCTACCAGGGTTTGCGCAGCGGCATCTACAATGTTTTTATCCCTGTGTTTCAGGGTGAGCATCACGATCCTGCTGAAAGGCGGGTAAAAAAATTCTTTCCTGTTCTCCAGTTCGTACCCATAAAATTTTTGATAGTCGTGCTGCTGCACTAATTCCAGCACGGGGTGTTTTACATTCATTGCCTGTATCAATACTTTGCCCTGCGCATGTTTCCTGCCTGCTCTTCCACTTACCTGTTCCATTAACTGGAAAGCCCTTTCGTTCACCCGGAAATCTGCGAAACTCAGGAGGCCGTCTGCATCCAGGATACCGACAAGGCTCACATGATCAAAATCCAGACCCTTCACCACCATTTGCGTTCCTACGAGGATATCAATACGTTGTTGTTCAAAAAGCTGGATGAGGCTGTCATGTGCGGTTTTACCCCTTACACTGTCCACATCCATCCGTGCGATCTTGTACTTCGCAAAATCCTCTTCCAGCTGTTCTTCAATTTTTTCCGTCCCGAAATTTTTTTCTAACCAGTTGTTACTGCCACATGCCGGGCAGGTAACCAACACCGGGTATGTGCTGCCGCAATAATGACAATGCAATTTTTTGCTGTACTTATGCAACGTTAGCGAAACATCACAATGCACACACTGCGGAATATGGCCACAGGCGCTGCAAATAAGGTATGGGTTATACCCCCTCCTGTTCTGGAAGAGAATCACCTGTTTGTTATCGTCCAGGGCTTGCTGTATAGCCTCCTTTAACTGGGGGCTGATCATCACTTTGCCTTTCTGTGCTACCTGGCGTGTATTGATTATTTCGATGGCAGGCAATTTAATAGCGCCAAACCTTTCATCCAGGTGCACCAGGCCATACTTATCCTGTTTGGCATTAAAATAACTTTCCACTGAAGGGGTGGCACTTCCCAATAAAACCTTAGCACCAAAAAGTGAAGCATAATAGATCGCAGCATCCCTTGCATTGTACCGGGGAGCCGGATCCTGCTGTTTATAGGAAGTATCATGTTCCTCGTCTACAATGACCAGGCTAAGCTCTTTAAACGGCAACATAAGGGCACTACGGGCGCCAAGGACGATCTTCACCTCCCCTGTTCTTATCTTATGCCAGAGTTCTACCCGCTCCTGGTTGTTAAACTTGGAATGGTATATGGCGATGTTACCACCGAAATGTTTTTGCAATCTACGGATCACCTGCGCCGTTAGCGCGATCTCCGGCAAAAGGTAGAGCACCTGTTTACCTTTGCGGAACTCTTCTTCGATCAATTTGATGTACAACTGCGTTTTGCCACTGCTGGTAATGCCGTGCAGCAGGCATACATTTTTTTCGTCAAATGCTTTTTTAACCTCGTCCAGTGATTGTTGTTGTTTTTTACTGAGCACAAAATCGATGGTTACATCTTTAGGCAAACTCGCGATCCTGTCGACACTCCTCCGTTCGGCGAGCAGTATATTTTTTTCTACCAGGCCTTTGAGCTGGGCAGCAGTTGCCCCGGATTTTTTCAGGAGGGCGGCCTGCACCACATCTCCCGCTGTTTTTTGCAGGTGCAAAAAAGAAAGCAGCAATTCCATTTGTTTAGGTGCCCCCTTCCAGTCATTTAATACTTTAGCCAGGGCTTCTTCAGACTGGTATTGCGGATGCAATAAAATGTAAGTCTCCTTTTTTACTTTATACCGTTCACTCAACTCTTCCCAGATAAAACACACTTTTTTATCAATGAGTTTTTTTATGACCGGGTACACATGCACCGCATCCAGTATCTGCTGCACTTCCGTAAGCTGCAATTGTTTTTTTAGCAGCAATGCTTCC
>JAKFCK010000493.1:0-5227 GCA_036676685.1 Chitinophagaceae bacterium
TATGCTGTGGTAATGGGCAGCCAGGGAACTTCAGCCACAGAAAGATTTTTATTTGGCGGCCACACGGTGCATGCCATGCAATACCTGGATTGGCCTTTGATCACGGTACCGGCGGAAGCTCATTTTTCAGCAGTGAAAAAAATTGGTTTTGCCTGCGACTTCGATAAAGTGGTAGAGAGCACGCCGGTGGAGGAGATAAAAATGCTGGTGAATGATTTTAATGCCAGCTTGCATGTGCTCAATACGGGCAAAAGAACCGAATATAATCCTGACACTGTTTTTGAATCCGGCTTACTGCAGGAGATGATCGGTTCGTTAAACCCCCAATATCATTTTATCACAGCGGGTAATACTGATGAGGGTATAATGGACTTCGTGGAAAAAAACAATATTGATCTTTTGCTGGTACTACCCAAACGCAGAGGTATGCTAAAAAGGATGCTGCACAGGAGTATCACCAAACAATTTGTATTACATAGCCACGTGCCCGTGATGGCCGTGCATTAAGAGCACAATTACTCACGATCAATTTAAAGAGATGAACCCGTACGTAAAAAAGTTTAGTGAAACCGGCATCAATGATATAGCAATGGTCGGTGGAAAAAATGCCTCCTTAGGTGAAATGTTTTCCAAACTTTCTTCCAGGGGCATCCCGGTACCGGATGGTTTCGCCTGCACCGCTTATGCATTTGAAAAATTCATGACCCATAATGGATTGCATGAGTCTGTGCATGAGTTATTGCTGCACCTGGACAGGAAAAATTTCACAAATCTCGCCCAGACAGGCGCCCGTATCAGGGACTTGCTCGTGAATGCCATCCTTCCGGCCGAATTAAAAGAGGCGGTTCATGATGCATACCTGGAGCTTGGTAAAGGTGATATTATAGCAGTGGCAGTGCGTAGCAGCGCTACTGCAGAAGACTTGCCCCAGGCGAGTTTTGCAGGTCAGCATGAATCTTACCTTAATGTGAGGGGAGAAGACCGGCTATATGAAGCGATCAGGAAATGTTTTGCTTCTCTGTATACCAACAGGGCAATCAAGTACCGGGAAGATAACGGTTTTGCCCACGAAAAAGTTGCGCTGTCAGTCGGTATACAAAAGATGGTGCGTTCCGACCTGGCATCCTCCGGTATCGGTTTTACGTTGGAGCCCGAATCAGGTTTTCGTGATGTGATTCACCTGAGCGGGGTATGGGGATTAGGGGAAAATATCGTGCAGGGCACAGTGATCCCGGATGAGTTTTTTGTTTTTAAACCCACGCTACGGTTGGGGAAAAACGCTATCATCCAGAAAAAACTGGGTGAAAAAGCCCGGACCATGATCTATAGTAATAACGAGGACGATCCCGTGATCAATATCCCCACGACAAAGGAAAAACAGGCACAATATGTACTAAGTAACGAAGAAGTGACGAGGCTGGCCGGCTGGGCTTTAATGATTGAAGAGCATTACCGCAAGCCCATGGATATCGAGTGGGCCAAAGATGGTGTGAGCAATGAATTGTTCATCATACAGGCAAGGCCTGAGACGGTGCATTCTCAAAAAAACCCTTTACATGTAAAGGAATACAGCCTGGGCTCCAGGGGAGAAAAACTTGCTGCAGGCCAGGCGATCGGCTCCGCCATTTCCTGCGGTATTGCCCGAATATTAGGGTCGCCAAAGGATGCGTATAAATTAAAAGCAGGAGAGATTGTGGTGACAGATTTAACCAGCCCCGACTGGGACCCCATCTTAAAAAATGCAGGTGCGATTGTTACCAACCAGGGGGGCAGAACCAGCCATGCTTCCATTGTAGCAAGAGAATTAGGCGTTCCGGCGATTGTGGGTTGCGGAGACGCCACGCAGAAAATTGTTGATGGTGAAATAATAACAGTGTCCTGCTGCGAAGGCAATACAGGTTTTGTGTATAAGGGTAAATCGGAATATAAAGAAACCGAACTCGATTTCTCCAGTATTAAAAAGCCGCGGAACACCGCGGTAATGCTCATTACCGGCGATCCCGGTAAAGCATTCGGCCTTTCGTTTTATCCGAATGATGGTGTAGGTTTAATGCGGATCGAATTTATTATCACGCATTCTATACAGGTTCATCCAATGGCATTGGTTAAGTTCAATGAACTCAAAGATGAGTCTGTAAAACAGGTTATTGAGCAACTCACCGGTCACTACCCGGACAAGGAACAATATTTTATTGAGAAACTTTCTGAGGGTGTGGCCACTATCGCAGCCGCATTTTATCCTAAAGAAGTGATCGTGCGTATGAGTGATTTTAAAACCAATGAATATGCTAACCTGATTGGTGGAAAAGACTTTGAGCCGCATGAAGAAAACCCGATGATCGGTTTTCGGGGAGCATCCCGCTATTACCATGAACTCTACCGCGAAGGTTTTCGGTTAGAATGTGAGGCGATAAGGCGTGTGAGGGACGAAATGGGCTTAACAAATGTGAAAGTGATGATCCCCTTCTGCAGGACCATCGATGAAGGCAATAAAGTGATCGCAGTGATGCAGGATTACGGGCTGGTGCAGGGGGCGAACGAACTGGAAATATATGTGATGGCAGAAATACCGAGTAATGTAATTCTTGCCGACCAATTTGCCCGGATATTCGATGGATTCTCCATTGGCTCAAATGACCTCACTCAACTCACGTTGGGTATTGACCGCGATTCCGCTATAATCAGCAACCTGTTCAGTGAACAAAACGACGCGGCAAAAGAAATGATTGCCACCATGATCCGCAAAGCCCGGCAGGCAGGTTTAAAAATTGGTTTGTGCGGGCAAGCTCCCAGTGATTTTCCCGAGTTTGCACAATTTTTAGTGGAAGAGGGCATAAGCAGCATCTCCTTTAACCAGGATGCGTTGCTTAAAGGCATCGATAATATTCTTAAAGCCGAAAAGACCCGCGAACTGCACGGCGTGTAAAATGATCATCATGGAAAAAAAATTTTATAATAAAGTCGCTTTAATTACCGGGGCCAGTTTTGGCATCGGCAGGGCAACCGCTGTGGCGTTCGCCGAGGAGGGCGCCAAAGTCGTTATTGCTGATGCTGTGGCCGATGAAGAAACCCTTAAGCGTGTTAAAGCAGCCGGGGGCGAAGCGATATTTATCAAATGTGATGTTTCCAACGAGGAAAGTGTGAAAGCCATGGTGGACATTACGATTGAGCAGTTTGGCAGGCTGGATTATGCCTTTAATAATGCAGGCGTGGAAGGGCTTTCTGCGCCCACGCATGAATGTACCAGTGAGAACTGGGATAAGACGATCAACATCAACCTGAAAGGAGTGTGGCTGTGTATGAAATACGAGATCCCTCAAATGCTCAGGCAGGGTAAAGGGGCGATTGTAAATAACGCCTCCATAGCCGGCCTGGTTGGTTTTCCTAATATTCCTGCTTATGTGGCCTCCAAACATGGTATAATCGGGCTTACTAAAAATGCGGGTCTTGAATATGCAAAGCTGGGCATCCGGGTAAATGTGGTTTGCCCGGGTGTTATTAAGACACCTATGGTCGACCGGTTTACGGGAAAAAGCAAGGAAGTGGAAAAACAGTTTGAAAGTGCGGAGCCCATGGGAAGATTAGGACAGCCGGAAGAAGTGGCTGCGGCCGTAACCTGGTTGTGCTCTGATGCATCCTCTTTTGTTACAGGTCATTCAATGGTAGTGGATGGTGGTTGGGTTGCACAATGAACTTCGGGTGCATATTCTTGAGTGAAGCAACACGGGATCCGTCTCCATTTTTGTTGGGTAATTTATTCAGCTAACAGGTACCATGTCTTCAATTGTAACCATCACTTTCAGCCCGTGCATCGACAAAAGCACTACTGTGCCCTCCCTGGTTCCCGAAAAAAAATTAAGATGCAGTGCTCCTTTCCTTGAGCCGGGTGGGGGTGGTATAAATGTGGCCAGGGCCATTAGAAAACTCGGAGGCGAGGCAATAGCTGTGTTCCCGTCCGGGGGCTATACCGGAAAACACTTCAACCAGCTGATGACCGATGAAGGCATTCGTTCCGTAATCATACCGGCCCACCATGAAACAAGAGAAAACATCATCATACTGGAGGAATCTACAAACAACCAATACCGTTTTGGTATGCCTGGTACACCGTTAAGTAAAAAGGAATGGATGCAATGCCTGGATGCTGTGGAAGAAATAAAAGATGCCCGGTTCATTGTGGCCAGTGGTAGTCTGCCCCCGGGTGTGCCACCTGGTATCTATGCCAGGTTATCGGTCATTGCACGCAAAAAAAATGCAAAACTGGCGGTGGATACTTCCGGAGAGGCGTTAATGCTTGCCGTGAAGGAAGGCGTGTATTTGTTGAAACCTAATCTTGGAGAACTGGCATCGCTGGCAGGCAAATCAACAATACTTCCGCCTGATGCGCCGGCATTGGCGAGATCGGTGATTGAACAGGGCAAATGTGAAGTGATTATTGTATCTATGGGGGCTGAAGGCGCTCTAATTGTTACCCGGGATCTGTCAGAAATAATCGTTCCCCCCGCTGTGAAAAAGAAAAGTACGGTTGGTGCGGGTGACAGCATGCTGGCTGGGATCGTTCTTTTTTTATCCGGAGGCAGGAGCCTGCTGGATGCGGCCCGTTATGGCGTTGCCTGTGGCACTGCAGCTACGCTCAATGCAGGCACACAGCTGTGCAATAAAGACGATGCAGATAAAATATATGTTACAATAACTGAACGGGAAAACCCGGATAAAATATTAAAATGAAAAAAAGCCGGGTAAAACATACGGCTGGTACACACTACAAAAAACTGGACAACTATAGCCGGAAGATGGCACTCAATTTTGATAAGGAAGTCATTCACGATTTTAGGGTGGAGTATAAAAAATTGCGGGCATTTACCAGGTTGGTAAATGATCGGGTTCACAAGGATGAAATAAAAATTCCAAAAAAATTAAAGAAGGTTTATTCAATTGCGGGTGAGCTTCGGGATCTCCAGTTGCAGCAGTTAAGGGTCCGTGAATCTGCCCAAACAAAAGCTGATACCCTTCACGGGTATTATTATTTACTTAGTCAGGAAATTACGGGAATAAAAAAAAAGTTGCTGATGTCTTTAAAAGTTGCCCGGTTTAATAAAATGAGGAAGAAAACCGGGGCCGGCATAGGACAGGGTTTTATGATGCAAAAATTTCCTTTATACCTGCAGGGCAAATGCCGGGAGGCCCGGGAAATTATTTTTGCGGCCCCCCTTAGCGAAGGCAAGAT
>JAKFCK010000494.1:0-9351 GCA_036676685.1 Chitinophagaceae bacterium
AGAACAGTAAGCGTGACGCCGCAGGGGGCTTTCCTGGATTTTGGACTCATGAAAGACCTTTTCGTACCAAAATCGCAGCAGGTAAATCCTATGCGACCCAACGGGGAGTACCTGGTGAAGATCTACATGGACGAACAAACGGGCCGTATTGCTGCCACGGAGCGATTTGATGACAGTCTCAGCAATGATCTTCTTACTGTAAAAGTGCTCGATACCGTAGACCTGATCGTTTACCGCAGGACAGATATAGGGTATGTTGTGATCATCAATAATAAACATACCGGCGTTTTACATCACAATGAAATTTACAGGAGCATCGGTGTGGGGGATAAGTTCCCCTGCTTTATCAAAAAGATCTACCCGGATAATAAAATAGATGTAGCTGCCGGGAAACCAGGCTACCAGCGCGTGGAAGACGAAGCCGGGAAAATTCTGCGGCTGCTGGAAGAAAATGCGGGTTTCCTGCCTTACCATGATAAGTCGGACCCAGAGGATATCTACGAATTTTTTGGCATGAGCAAAAAGACGTTTAAGATGACGATCGGCAATTTATTCCGGCAGAAAAAAATTGCATTGGAAAATAATGGCATCCGGGTAGTAGCGTGATCTTGCCCTGCTGCCTGCAAAATATAGGAATGCGTTAATTTTGAATCATCACTCTTCAAAACCTGGAAAAGGCTTTATCTTTTGATAAAGTAAGATGCATGAAAACTTTTTTATTCTTCATATTATTTCCCTTTCAACTGTTTGCCCAGGCCGACCCCAATGAAAAAGATATTACGGGCCTGTGGAAAGGAACAGTCATCACTCCCGAATTAAATCTGCCTTATGAATTAATCATTACCAGGCAGAATGGTGTTCTCACGGGTTATTCGCATACAACTTTCACGGTGCGAGGAGAGGAAATTGTGTCGGTAAAAAAAGTTAGTGTGCGGTTCAAAAATGATAAGATCATTATTGAAGATGATGATATGCTTTTCAATAATTTTAGAGAGGAGGCACCAAAGAAAATAAAACAAACCAACAAATTAACACTGGAAGAAAGCGGTAAAGTATGGCGGCTTTACGGCAGCTTTGAAGCTAGAGCGGTACGTATGCTGAAGCCAGCCGAAGGGACAGTTGAACTGGAAAAAAAAGAAAGCCCGGCTGACACTAAGCTCTACGCTAAACTTGGTGAATTGAATTTATCCAACACAATTTCATTTGTTTTTAATAACCCGGATAAACAAACAACAGTAGTGGCTGTGGTGGACAAACCCGTGACTGAAAACAATAAAACCAAACCCGAAGTGGTGGATTATGGCAAACGGGTAACCATACCTGCGGATACGGTAGCCCTGGTAAAAACTGTTACTTCAACAACACCGGCACCCGCTTCCCCTGTGCAAAATACTGACCTTATAGCCAAACAGGAAAATCCGGCAATAGTATTACCAGTACCTGTGTTGGTGAACGTTTCCAAAAGATCCACCGCTGTGGTGACCAGGCCACCCATTATAAAAAAGCCAGTGACTGCCCCTAAGCTCATAAACAGCACGGCAAAGATAGCCCCGCCGGAAAAAGATATAGCGCCAACCGCCGCGGCAAATGTTCCCGTGGTACCCGCCCGCACGATCGCCAAAGCTACAGTGCCGGCAGCGCCAACCGCCGGTAAACCATCCACGGTGGTAAAACAACCAACCGCATCAAAACCTGTTGCTGTAAACAAACCGGCAGTGGTGCCATCAAAAACGCCGGCACCGGTTGCTGTGAAGGTTGCCCCGGTAAACAAACCCACGCCGGTGAACGTGGTGGTGGCCCCGGCCCTGGACCTTGCCAAAAGACAGATAGAAACAATTCAGCAACTGTATATAGAATCAGACAGCTTACAATTTACTTTATATGATAATGGTGAGGTAGATGGCGACACCGTGAGTGTAGCTTTGAATGGAAATACTATAGTATCCCGGCAGGGATTAAATACAACCGCTTTTACAAAAACCGTGTACATGACTCCGGACCTCGGCGATTCCATCCAACTCGTGATGTATGCAGAAAACCTGGGCAGCCTTGCTCCCAACACGGGCCTGCTCGTGTTGTTATATGACAATAAGCGCCAGGAGATCAGGTTTTCCGGCGACCTGAATAAGAATGCGGCGATCACGCTGAGAAGAAAACGCAAAGACTAGCATTTTCTTTTCGTTTACAGGCAGTTTATCCTGAGATCAGTTTTTGTTGATGCTGCCATGCAGGCCTTCCTGGGAATTGGTGCCTACCATTATTCCAAACTCGCCTGGTTCTACGATAAACTCCCCCGTATTATTATAAAAACCTAATTCTGCATCGGTAAGTGTGAATTCAATCATGCGGGACTCGCCGGCTTTCAATTTTATTTTACTGAATCCTTTTAATTCTTTAACAGGACGAACTACACTTGCGAATTTATCACTGATATATAACTGCACCACTTCCTCTCCTTCCCGTTTGCCTGAATTTTTTACAGTGACGGTTACTTTTATTTTTGCCTGGTCCTGGTCATCAATTTTTAAATTGCTGTACTCAAAGGAAGTGTAACTTAACCCATACCCGAACGGGTAAAGCGGGCTGTTTAATTCATCACCATAATGTGACCAGAATACCACGTCTTTTGGCGCTGGTCTCCCGGTGCTGTAATGATTATAGTAAATTGGGACCTGCCCTACGCTCCTCGGAAAGGTCATGGGTAGTTTTCCTCCCGGGTTATAATCGCCAAACAACACCTGTGCAATTGCATTACCGGTTTGAGAGCCCAATTGCCATGTTTCCAATATAGCCGGAATATTTTTATCGGCCCAGGTGATAGCCAGTGGCCGGCCATTCATGAGCACCAGGATAATATTTTTATTCACCTTATAAATTTCTTCCAGTAACTGTTGTTGCACACCCGGCAAATCCAACTTTGTCCTGCTCCTGCCCTCCCCGCTTTGGAAGCCATGTTCGCCTAATACCATGATCACCACTTCAGACTTTTTTGCGAGTTCTATGGCAGCATCAAATTCACTTTTATCCGTCTCATTGATCTTCACTTCATTCGCAAAACTCGCCGGCGCTGTAATGAGGTCAGCACCTTTTGAATAAGTGAAATGGGTTGTGTATTTTTTAAACCCTTCCAGGAAAGACACAGCGCTGTTATCATCCGAACCAACACGCCAGCTGCCGAGGGGGCTGTTGTTGTCATTCGCCAGGGCGCCAATTACGGCAATCTTTTTTTGATTTTTATCCAGCGGTAATAATGGTTTTTCCCTGCCCTCAATGGTGGCATTTTTTAAAAGCACGATGGATTTTTTTGCCATATCCAACACTGCCGCCTGGTGATCCGGGTGATAGATGAATTTTTTTTCTCTTTCCTCACTGCAATATCTATAAGGATCATCAAACAATCCCAATTCGAATTTTACCCTTAATATTCTTTTCACGGCATCATCGATCAACCTGATATCAACCTTACCGGTTTCCACTGCTTTTTGAAGATGTGTGACATAAGCATAGGATTCCATATCCATATCTGATCCCGCATTCGCGGAAAGTACTGCTACCTGTTCCAGGTCCTTTGCAAAACCGTGATCGATCATCTCCATCCCTGATCCCCAGTCCGAAATAACAAAGCCGTTAAACTTCCATTTTTCTTTTAGGATATCTCTTTGCAGGAATGCATTTGCAGTAGCCGGGATACCATTCAGTATGTTAAAGGAATTCATCACCGTTTTTACGTCGGCGTCAACCGTTGCTTTAAAAGGAGGCAATATAATGTTATACAAAGTAGATGTCCCGACATCCACTGTATTGTAATCACGGCCGGATTCCGAAAAACCATATGCGGCAAAATGTTTGGCGGTGGCAGCAATGGTATTATCAGCGGCAAGGTTATCACCCTGGAAACCTTTTACCCTGGCCACACCAATTTTTGAACCCAGGTAAGGATCTTCGCCGGCGCCTTCCATCACTCTCCCCCACCGTGCATCGCGGGTGATATCCACCATTGGAGCAAATGTCCAGTTAATACCGACTGCGGAGGCTTCGATGGCTGCAATCCTGGCGGATTTTTCTATTGCCGCAAGGTCCCAGCTGGCAGATTCGCCAAGTGGAATCGGGGATAATGTTTTATGTCCATGTATCACATCAAATCCAAACAACAATGGAATACCCAGTCTTGATCCTTTTACTACCAGCTCCTGCAGCTTTCTTACATTGGCTGTGCCTTTTACGTTTAATACAGAGCCAACCAAACCGTTTTTCAGGTGTTCGTACTTAAGTTTTGCATTGCCTTCTTTGGGCACGGGTCCTGTCACTTCCCAAAATCCATTGTACTGGTTCATCTGCCCCACCTTTTCCGCGAGCGTCATTTTTTTGAGCAACTCATTTACTCTTGCATCTATTGATACCGAAATTTTGGATTGTTGTGCTGCTGAAGTGAGCATCATAAAACATATAAGAATTACGAAGGTACTTTTCATTCGAACAATATGTAAATGAGTCATAATTTATTTTTAAAGGTTCTAAAAAAACCAGGCTGTTTTTTAACACCAGGGAAAACAGCTATTATTTAGCCCGGGTTCGGGCATAGGGGTATCATCCGTATAACCGGTTACGGTACAACAATGTGCCTTTGTTTGGACTAATTATTATACACCCTTATATAATCGATTTCCATGGTTGCGTTCGTAAAGGCCGGATCTATGGGCCCCGCAAAATTGCCCCCCATGGCTATATTGAGGATAAAGAAAAAATCATGGTTAAATGGTATCGCTGCAGAATTAGGTACTGCATGGATAAGTGCATCATCTACATAGATCCGGATAGAGGTTGCAGACCATTCCAATGAGTATTTATGAAATGCAGTGGTGGCATTAGCAATCATTTTTGTATTGCCATCTGCATTACCCCCCGAGCGCCCGGGGTAATGGAGGGTGCCAAAGATCTTGTTGAGCTCACTACCACGGTGCTCCATGATGTCGATCTCACCACAATTAGGCCATCCCACGGTACTGATGTTATTTCCCAACATCCATATCGCAGGCCAGGTACCCACACCTGCCGGCAGTTTGGCGCTTACTTCTACACGCCCGTATTTCACGGCAAATTTATTTTTAGAAAGTAACCTGGCGGAGGTATAAGCACTACCGCTAAAATTTTCTTTGATTGCTTTAATTTGTAAAACTCCGCCCTGCACTACGGCGTTTTCCGGCCGGTTGGTATAATGCTGTAATTCTGCATTTCCCCATCCACCTGCGCCCAGGTCATATCCCCATTTCGCCGGGTCGGGCGCACCATTAACATTGAATTCGTCTGACCAAAGCAGCGCCTGAGCAACGGTAACATTTACCTGTACAGTTTTGGAAGCAGTTAACCCGGACGAACTTTTTGCGATCACCTTTGCTGTGTAGATTCCGGTAGCGGGATAAGTGTATACGACAGCGCCTCCGACAACTGTCTGAAAAATACCATTACCAAAGTCATACTCAAAGCTGTTGGCATTGGTGGCTGTTGCTGTGAAAGCAACGCTTCCACTGTTGTCTGTGCTCACCACTGCATTCAGGGTAAGGTTGGAGGGGGCCAAATTGGTATTGGCTCCCCCACCATCATCTCCTTTACTGCATGATGACAACATGGCCATCAATGGTATCAAAATCATTAAAGACATAGGTTTCATCTTTTAAAATTTAGTATACAGGTATTGTTTTTATACCTGCTAATTGATCGTATGATGATCTAAGGTTTTACTTTTAGCTTTTGGTACCATGAATTACCGTCAGCCCCGATATTTCTCAGGTGCAGGCTCGTGGCAGACAAAGAAAGGATCTCATACACCGTGCCACCTGTGCCAAAATTTATGATACCATTGCCGGGCACCATAAATTGAATGCGCGTGGAGTTAGCAGGGGTGGAGGCTGTAGTGGCATCCATAAAAGCTAACAATTTGGTACCGCCCGGGTTGATCGCAAAACAATTATCGCCGCCGCCAAAACCATAAAATACGGAAGATGCCCCGATGGAAAATGACGCACCCTTATTATTTACGTTCATTGAGATCCGGTTAAGTGCATCTTTTGAAAAAGTGATCTCATCGTCATAGGCACATGCCTCGCGTGAGTTCGGACCCGCAGCATAATAATTAGGGAAGAACATATCTGCTGCCCCAACTCCAAAATGCCCTGCGGCATCATTGTCGGTTATCCACACCCGTGATGAACCATTTGTTAATGCAGCGATAATTGCTGCAGGAATTTCAAAAGCCACGAAGACAGTAATGGTTTTACTAATAGTGGAAATTGAGCCGCCGGTTCCCACCGCATTTACCGTGATCATATAAGTGTTGATCCCCGGGTTTGAATATTTATGGGTAACCGTACCGGAGGGCACCGGTGTTGATGTACCATCACCAAAATCGATAATGTACGAAAGTGCATTTGCGGCTGTTGTGGTGATTGCCACGTTACCGGTACCATTTCCATTCGGATTGGCCGCATCTACGCCCGCGATCGCTGTGACCAGGGATAGATTAGACGGTGCAGTAAGATCCCCGAATGTATATTCCTCTTTTTTGCAGCTGCTCAACCCGATGCAAATGGCAGCAGCCCATATAATGATTGATTTGAATTTCATAATCATGATTGAAAGTTTGTTGAATTAGTTAAGAGTAATATCATCAAAATACCAGGTGAAATTTGCTGAGCCATTCCCCATGGTTCCCAGGTCAAAAATCAGTACCACGCTCTGGTAAAAATTCCCTGTATTAATTGCGGTGTAATCGAAAGTTAATTGCTCCCAGGTGTTTGCGGTGGTGGTTAACACTTCCTTTTCAAAATTGGCACCGTTAGGGCCCTCCACTTTCAGCAAAACTTTCGCTCCAACTCTCGGGGAATATACTTTCATCCGCATGGTCCGGTTGACAGAAAAATTAATGGGATTTACCATGGCGATTAAACTACCGCCATAAACCTCACCTGCATTTTTGACCATTTTTCCAACCTTTGTGCTGGTATTAATACCTGTTGCAGAAGGGTTGTCAACCACCGTACTGTTACCTCCTCCAAAATTTGTAAATGCATAATTGATTACGGTTGATTGGAAATCAAGCGGAAGCGCGAGGTAAGCTGGCGTTACGTTGGCAGAAAGGAACCTGACGTCATCCCAATAAAAAACTTTTCCGTTTCCGTCAGTACCGAAATCGAAAAAGATAGACGCCATGTCGTAGGTGTAGGCCAGGTTTATCGCGGCTGTGCCGGCAGACTGGTTAGCAAAATCAAATACAAGGGTTTCCCAGGCATTTGCAGTTAGTGTCATCGCTTCCGTTTCCACAGACCTTGTATTATTTGTACGGTCTTCCACCTTTAACCTAACGCGGATGCCTGCAGCAGGAGAATAAACCCTTACACTCATTTGTGTGTTGCTGGCTGTAAAAGGAATCCTGGAAGTAAAGCCTGACCCGATAGTAGTACCTGCCCATGTGGGAGCACCCGTTGGCTTGGTTGTCTGTTTCACCTTATTTGCTGCATTCAGCGGATCGTTGGCATCAAATGTGATCGTGCTTCCAAAATCGGTAACCGCATAATTGATCCCGGGCAGATCAAATGTTACAGGCAAATCCAGAAGGCTTGTGGGGATCTGGTTGGTAAGCCGTATGTCATCAAAAAGAAAAGTAAAATTAGGAGAACCATCGCCCACAGTGCCGTTATCAAAAATGATCACCAGGTTCTGGTAAACGTTGGCCGGGTTGATCGCGTTGTAATTAAAGACAAGGTCTTCCCATGCATTTGCAACCGAAGTAAGGACCTCTTTCTCAAAGCTGATCCCGCCATTTGTAGGGTTCTCTACTTTCAGTAATACCTTTGCGCCTACTCTTGGAGAATACACCTTCATCCGGAAAACCCTGTTGGCTGTAAAATCAATCGGGGCACCCAATTTAAGTATAGTACCACCCCATGGCTGTCCTGCGCCTTTAACCATCCTTGCCACTTTTGTGCTTGTGTTTATTCCGTTGATCTGTGTGTTGTTGATCACTGTTGCTACCCCGCCATCAAAATTTATAAAGTTGTAGCCCTGAGTTGCTGATTCAAAAGTTACCGGCAATAGAACAGGATCAGTAATTGTGATGGTAGTGGTAAAGGATGTTGTGGCTGCACCACCGCTCAATGCCACGACCCTTACAGTATAGGTTCCCACCGCCGCATAAATATGACTGATCGTTGCCCCTTCTAGAAATGTTTGAGGCACTTCATTGGGTACATCGCCCCAGTACACCCGGAACATCGTTTCGTAGGTGGCACTTGCAGACACATTTACTTTAAAGTTATTCACCGCATCAACGGCGGCATTCACAACCAGGTTGATAGGCGCCCTGAAAGAAACGGTCAGCTGTTGTGTTGCTTCAAAAGATTTACCATTCACCGCGTAGCCCACCAGTTTTACATTATACACACCTTCTGCATAAGTATGCGTGGCATTTTTTCCTGCCATAACCCTCGCAGGTGCTGCAGTAGCATCTCCGAAAAAGATATCATAATACACAGCACCTGTTCCATTGGGAGTAATGGTTACAAAACCCGTGTTATCCTGTGTGATCTCAAATAATGCGGACAACGCTTCGGGAGCTGCACCGTCTGCCACGAACGACACATCGTCAAAGTTGTCTTTTTTACAACCTGCCGTTACCGTGAGTAAGAGCACAGCACCTAAAAAATATTTTAATAAGCTCATAATTGTAGTTTTTTAAATAATTAGTTATAGCAACTTAGTAACCCGGGTTTTGCGGTATACCGGATATATTGATTTCCTGTTGAGGGATCGGGAACAATTCATGTTTTCCCGCAACAAAACCACTCAGTTTTGTTGCAGCAAGACCGGTCCGCACCAGGTAAAAGAAACGATCTCCTTCCATGGCTAACTCTAACCTTCTTTCGTCCCAGATCGCTTGCCTCAGCGCAGCGCCGGATGCAGTAATATCATGCAGCATATCCCCAAAAGCCCTTTGGCGAACCTTGTTCAGGTATTCCCGTGCTTTGCCATCATTGGGTGTTGTGGCGCGGTTGTGTGCTTCTGCAGCCATCAGCAATACCTCGGCATACCTGATAGTGCGGTAATTATTTAAATAATTCAGTTCGAGCTGGCCCGAAGTTTCACCTTTACGGGGCAGGTATTTCTGGTTGTATAAACCCGTGTTTTTGAATGGTGCGACCTGGTATGTAATATTGAAAGAAGGATTTGCTGCCTTATATGCTTCAATATCTAAAACCGTCACGGCCTTTCTTTTATCCCCCGCAGCATATGCAGCGGCCAGGTTTTGCGCAGGTAAATTTGTACTCCATCCCGGCGCGTAGGGCATTGCTGCTGACC
>JAKFCK010000495.1:0-5156 GCA_036676685.1 Chitinophagaceae bacterium
CGTCGTCGATGGCGCTGCGCTGGTAGGCCGCGCCGAGGTTGAACCAGGCCAGTTCATTGAAAGGATATTCTTCAATAATGCGCTGGTGGAGTTTTATACTTTCCTCGTTCCTGCCAGTAAAATCGGTCCAGAAACAGATTTTATATAGTGCCTCTTCGCTGTTGGGATCCAGTTTCAGTATCTCTGCAAAACAATCAAACACTTTTTCAAAATTTTCGTAATCGTCGTATACGTCCGCCAATTCAAAAAGCAGGTCCAGCTTTTCTTCCCCTTCAAAGTTTTCAATAGCTGCCTCCAGCACTTCCGCCGCTTTTTCCTGTTTGTCCAGGGCCAGGTACACATCGGTCTTGAGGATAAAAAGGGTGGTATCATTCCTGTCCAGCAATTCGGCCTGCTCCAGGATGGAAAGTGCGTCATGATACTTTCTCAGGATGATCAGGAGATTGGCTTTGATTAAGAGCAGGGATGAAGAATAAGGGTACTGGGAAACGGCAAATTCGGCAGCTTCTAATGCATGCACATACTGTTCTTTCTCCTCGTAATGATCTACGATCCGCTCAAACCCGTCTTCTTCAATAAATGAATTAGGGAGGCCGGTTTTTAGGTTCTCGAATTGTTGCAACAGCTCTTTCAGCTCTTCACGGTCTTGCCTGTAGGGATATTTACTCATGTTTAAGTAATAGGTTATGGTAATTTAGCCTATATTTTTTAAAATGGGCATTTTTGTGTCGCCAATTTTTCCAAAATTGGTGGAATAAATTTTAGAAATCTTTATGAGCGGTACTTTGATCCTGAACAAATTGTTATATATTTGTAAAGATTAATAGAAAAAATGCGGAGATTAACCAAAATAGTACTTCTTTCTGCGATACTTAACGGTATTATGCTGACTTCGTTAGCAGACAGGGGTGTTGGTAAAAAGAAAGCTAAAATTTCCCTTAATATAGCCAATAATGTGCCCCTTTCCAGGTCTCTTTCTTTTAACCTTAAGTCAGGGCTGAAATATACCGGTACTTTAATAGGTCATGTAGAGAGCGCGAAAGGTTCTGTTCTGTACAATACGCTGGTGACCTACCAGAAAGGCAATACGATTTTTGTTATTCCTTTTAAACAAAAGGTAGTAGTTCCTGAGATCAAACAAGGCTACACCGGGATGAAACTCATCATCAAACCTAAATTATAACCCGCCTCTTTTCAAGAGGCGTTTTTATTTCCCCTTTTTTAGCTGCTGATTCTCCTCGTAAGACATCACCCGGTAACCCGACTTCGGCGCCTCGAATACAGACTGCGGAACAATATCATAATTGATCCTGACGAGAGAATACTTAAAATTCAAATCACCGGACTGTAACTCATATTGAACAGGCAAACCAGGCAACCTGGAGAATGCATTGTTGTATTTTTTGTTGCTGATCTGCACAGAGGGATCAAAATATACTGTGAACACTTTGCCGTCCGGGAGAGACGCAGTGGCTTTTTTACACTGAAATTCACCAATGGTTACAGTTTCGTCACTAATGTTGAATGCCAGGTTCTCATACATGCGGTTTTTCTGCGCCCAATTGCCCGCTGTCATGGATATCATTAATTTCTGCCCGCTATATTCCTTAAGGATGTATCCGCTGGCGCTACGGTTATCATATACAGTAGACTCTACCCCCAGTGAACTTTTCATTTCTGACCGGCTCGCGTAAGGCTTAAGGTATAAGGTTAATTCTGCACCATTTAAGGACCCGGCAACCGGGGATCCTGGTTTTGATGATTCGATAGTGATCTTATACAATAGGGAACCTTCGGTGATCTGCTTTTGGGCAAAAGCACCAAGCGTGGTAAACAGGAAGATAGGCAGTAACAGTAGTCGTAAAACGCTTTTCATAAACTGAAAATAAATTTTGCTAAAGGTAAGACAAACTCATGCCAATAACTGCCGGAAGGGCTTAAAACAAAAAACCTGCGCCTTAAAACGGCACAGGTTTGTATTTACTTTAACTATTGTTATTTTTTTGCAGTCTTATTTTTCATGTCCTGGAGTTTTTTCTGGCTTTGCTGCATGGATTCCATACGTTCCTGCAGCTTAGACTTTTTGACCGGCTTCTTTCGGTTCTCATTCATCTGCAACATGATCTTATCATGGTTGATTATGTATTTCTGTATAACAATCTGGAGAATCAGCGTGATAGTATTTGACACTGTATAATACCAGGTAAGTGCGGCTGGCAATGTGTTAAATACCCCCAATAAAAGTACCGGGAAAATGTAGGGCATATATTTCATCACAGGATTATTGTTATCCTGCATATTGCTCATGCTGTACACAGAAATGAGTAAGCTTGTAAGCGTGGCCGTCAGTGTAAAAAGACTTACGTGATCACCATAAAAAGGGATGCTGAACGGCAGGTTGTAAATGGAATCATATGCGGCCAGGTCATCTGCCCATAGAAAATTCTTACCCCTTAAATCGATATTGGACTGGAAGAAATAATACAGCGACATAAAGATAGGTATCTGCAATAAAGCCGGCAGGCATCCTCCCAACGGGTTTACCCCCGCACTCCGCCAGAGTTTCATTTGCTCCATTCCAAAAGCCTGCTGGTCATCTTTATACTTTTCTTTTAACGCATCCACTTCCGGCTTCAGCACTTTCATTTTGGCTCCACTTAAATAACTCTTGTAAAGAATCGGGGAAGTGATGAGGCGAATCAATAAGGTAAGGAGCAGGATCACGATACCCATGCTGGCCACGTGTTTCTGGATAAAATCGAAAACCGGCAAGAGGAAATACCGGTTGATGTATTTTACAAAAGCGAAAATCCCGGAACCATAAGGCACAAGGCTTTCCATATTGTTACCATACTTCTTCAACACGTTGTAGTCACTGGGGCCATAATAAAACTGGAAAGGTATGGAAGCGGTGTTAGTGGCAGGAAGCGTTAACGTGGCATTGGTGACGGCCCTGGCAAGGTAGTCACTGGTGTCAGTTTCACCCGGGATCGTCCAGGACACACTGGTGGAACTGAACTTGTTTTTAGATACGAGCGCTGATGCAAAAAACTGCTGTTTAACGGCGACCCAATCAACAGGCTTTTTGAACTTCATATCATCCCCCGACCCCGCGTATTCGAAATCATATTCACCGTCTTCCAGGAAGCCGATATGCGTTTGCGTTAGTTCGTATTTATAATCTTTTTCAATTCTTTCTGCTTCTGATTGCCATAAAAGATTCAGCGTGTTTTGGGTAAATAATTTAGGAACCCCGGCGACAGAAATATTGAGGTCTACCATATACTCGTTTGGCCTGATGGTATATTGGTGCACCAGTTGTGTGCCGGTTGAGTCTGTTTTTTTAAAAACCAGTACCTGGCTTTTGTCGGGATTGGTCACCAGCGGGTCTGCGGTAAAATGCAGATCTGCACTCTGCGCAGTCTGGTTGGTGCCTGTATTCACCGTGTAAGAGAATTTATTAAAACTACCCTCCTGGATCACTACAGGGGTACTGTCTGCCTTGTTGAATTTTTTCAACACGACCATTTCGGGCTGGGCACCTTTGGTCGTAAATGTGATGGTCATGAGTTCATTCTCCACCTTGATCAATTGGGCAACTTCCTGCACGGCCTGGAAACCAATGGCTGGCGCCTGTCCTGCTGAACTGTCTGGCTGAAGGGGTGTTTTAATAGCCAGCGTATCTGCTTTAGGCTGGGTGGCCGCAATTGAATCTGCTATTCTTTTCTGTTCCCCTTCGTAGGCCAGGCGGCTTTTACTATTGATAACAAACATAGTTATCAATAAAACAGCAATCAAACCAAAACCAATCAGGCTATTCCTATCCATTCCCATGCTATATATTTTAAGTGTGCAAAGGTACTGAGTTTGCTATTTGGTACCTCGTCCGTATATAAAATAAATGCCCTTATATAAGGGCATTTATCTATTAGTTCAGTAATTAATTTATTTTTTTGCAGGAGTAGCAGTTTTAGCTGCTGTTGCTTCTTCCTGTTTCAACTGACGAGTCATTGTTACAGAAGCAATTGGAATCCGTGGAGAGTTCATGATTTCCATGTTATCTGAAACGATATCCTGTACCCTGATATTTTCATTAAGTTCAAGACCGTTAATGTCCACGTCAATAAATTCTTTCAGGTATTTTGGAAGGGTTTTAACCTTTACAGACTTCATTTTGGTTACAAGTTTACCACCTGCTTTCACACCGGCCGGGGTGCCTACATAACGTAATGGCAAGGTAGCCACAACTTTTTTATCTTCTACCAGTTCCAGGAAGTCTACATGGATCAGGATGTCTGAAACCTTGTCAAATTGCAGGTCTTTCAAAATGCAGCTATACGTGTTACCTTCTACGGTAATGTTGGCAAGCATAAATTCTGATGTGTACACGATACTTTTAAAAGCAGCTATTGGTGCTGAAAAGTTAACTTCAGACTTACCACCATAAATTACAGCTGGCACGAGTTGCTGAGAGCGAAGTTGGCGGGTGGCTTTTTTTCCGCTTTCGGTCCTCAGTTGTCCTTCGATTGTAATTGATTTCATTTTATATTATTTTTTTATGAGGCGCAAAGGTAAGGCTTTTACCCCACGGAACAAGAGGATTTGCTAAGGATTTATTTTACACCTTTATGGCATATCGTATCACTTTACCATTCTTGGCCTTCCTTTGATAAACAAGCTGTTAATGCTCTTATTTTCATAGGCATTACGTATGGTAACAGCAAAAAGTTCGTCAGTAGATACCACTTTTATCTTATCGCAAAGCGGCTTCACAGGAATGGTGTCACACACCACCAGTTCTTTAAGTACACTTTTCTGGATGTTTTCATAAGCATTTCCGCTCAACACCGGGTGGGTACAAAGCGCCCTGACACTCCTCGCCCCTTTCTCCATCATCAGGCCGGCACTTTTGGCCAGGGTGCCACCGGTGTCACAGATATCATCAATTAGCACGATATCGCGGTCCGTAACGTCCCCTATCACTACCATACTGGCGATCTCGTTCGCTCTTTTCCGGTGTTTGTCGCAAATTACCATCTCGCATTCAAAATAAGTGGCAATTTCCCTTATCCTGTTTGCACTGCCCACATCCGGGGCAGCAAATGTTAGGTTCTCCAGCTGAAGGTTTTCTATGTAGGGTATAAATATCGCAGAAG
>JAKFCK010000496.1:0-3294 GCA_036676685.1 Chitinophagaceae bacterium
CTTCAGCTTCCTGCAGGGCGATAGGGCACTGGTCTTCCCGCTGTTTGCCATTGCCCTTACTTATGCTGCCGTTTTTGCCATTGTAACCAATAATATAGAAGACCTCGAGGCAGACAAGCTTTCTAACCCAGGCAGGCCATTGGTAACTGGAATAGTTAACCACTTTTATTATTTAATGGCAGGGTTGGGATGCCTTGCCTATGCTTTGATACTTTCCCTGCTGGTGCAAATGGAGATGTTTCTGTCAGTTCTTTTTATTTCCCTCGGTTACTTTGTTTATTCCTGCAAACCCTTCAGGCTTAAACGGGTACCTTTCCTTGCCAAGTTATTCATCGGCATTAATTCGCTGGTGGTTACTATTGGAGGATTCGTACTCGCAGGAGGGCAACTCCAGGATTTTCCTTTGCAGTGGATCATCTTTATCCTGTTGCCGTTATCGCTTTCAGCCAATTTTGTGGACCTGAAAGATACGAAGGGGGATGGCCGTACTGGCGTTAAAACACTTCCGGTGATGTGGGGCGAAAAAAAGGCCAGGTTGTTTATTGCTTTTTTTACCGTTTGTACTTATGCCATGGCGGGGATCATTTTAAATATTACATGGCTTTACCCCCTGAATGCTTTAATGGCCATTATCCATTGTTATTTTCTTTACAGGAAACCGTATAACGAAAAACCTGTATTCCTTATTTACATTACTGCATTAGTCAGTTTGAATATCATTCTCGTTTTTCACAAACAGTTATCTTCCTTCTGATGATCCTTATAAAAACCGGCATTTTTTTTCGGACTGCAGTTTTATGTATCCTGTTGTTCCCTGTGGGCTGGAGCAATATTTACTTCCGGCACCTGCAGGAGCCTGGAAGGGAAGAAAAGATAAAGCTGGCCCTGCAAAAAGCACAATTTTTCCTTGGATCTGTTCAAAAAGAAAATGGAGCGATCTGTGATACAGGCAATACTTTATTTGATACCTGGGAAACCATTCTTGCCAGCACTGCACTTTATGAGACTTCACCGGATACCGGCACATTGATTTTAAAAAAAGCCATGCACTTCCTGCAACAGAATGAAAATACAATGGGGCTCGTTTGCCATAATACTAAATGTAAACAAAGCTATTGCCTGGAAACAACAGCTGAATATTTTTCATTGCTGATCAGCATGGGCGAAAAGGGAAAAGTCAAACAACGGCTGCCCGTTATCATAAATATGCAAAAGGAGTCAGGGGAATGGGACATAGGCAACCCTGATGTGAGGGAGCAAAAAAATTTTCCGTCTGTTACGGCATTTGTACTTGCCATGTTAACTGAGACTGATGTAGAACCGCTACATAAAAAACAAGCATATAGCTGGCTCATAAGATCCCAAACAGCTGATGGGGATTGGGGACATGCATGGGAATACTATGGATGTCCTGCATATGCATTGTGGCCTGTTATGAGGGCTTTGAGCCTCGATCCTTCGCCGCAAGCCGATACAGCAAAACAGAAGGCCATACAATATATCTGTTCACAGCAAAAAACTGATGGCAGCTGGTGTTTCGTGAATACAACAGCGGGGAACCAGGTATCGCCGGAGTTGCAGACGGCTTTAATGCTTTCAGCTTTAAGGTATGCCAACTTTGCTGTTAATGCTGTGGTAGAAAAAGGAATTGATTTTTTACTCTCCAAACAATCTGTAAATGGAAGTTGGGACGGTGGCTATTTCCCCATTTCAAATAAACGGTATATTAAAAAGGAGTATGTAATAGCAACTTCGTTAAGTATGCGTGTGTTAAGGGGTTACCCACATTATTATAAACAAAAATGAAGAAACGTTTCCTGTACGGTGTTTACATATTTCTATTCCTAAGTTCCTGTACTGCTAACAGATCCCTTCCTGTGGAGCGTCCACTTTTTCCGGGAATTGCCGAAGGAAAATGGTGGATAGTGAATTCAGTGATAAAAGATTCCGGGGGAAAAGATGTTCACTTCAGCGCGTTGCTGGGTACGGAGTCGGTGTCAGGTAAAAACTATGCGGCAAATATTGTTTCGATATGGCAGGAGAAGGATTCTTCTTATTACAGCGGGGTACAAAATGCACCTGGTATCAAAATAAAAAGCAGCCATTCCTTTCCAATCTCGCTTTCGGGTATGGATTCATCCGTTTATCAATGGAACTGGCTGCTAAAAAGAAACAGGCTGCGATTGTTTGCAACGGTAAGGAATAACGATAACCCGGTTGCCAAAACATTTACAGCAGATATCGAGGCCAGGTTTGTAAAGCAACGTCCTTTCCAGGTTTCTATGATCAATGCTGTTCCAGGTATATGGAGCCTAAAACCGTTGCCTGCTGAAATAAGTATCTCCGGCGGAGCGACTGCACAAGCAGCCGGTCGGCTGAATCTGCATGTTCTTACCGGGCGTTCGCTTTTAATGGATAAGGCCGCTAATAGTTTTGTAACCTGGCTGGATGCTGGTATCACCGGGGGCAAACATCTACGCATTTTATTTACAACGGATGAAGAAGGCAATACAATGGTAGAGACGGCTTTTTTCGTGGATGAAAACAAACAGGTTTCTTACCGTGCCGCTGTGACCGTAAAAGTAACAGGGAAGAGCCATTTTGTAAGTGCAGTATCTAAAAAAGGTTACCCTCTCGTTTCCACTATCCATCTTCCCGGAGAAAATATATTTTTTACTGTAAGGCCAAGAATGCTGCAACAGGAAATAAATCAAAAAAGGATTTCTTTCTGGATGGGCGCAGTAGAATTGGTGGAAGAGGGATCAGGTAAAAGGCTGGGCAAAGGCAACATGTACATTTTTAAAAAATGAAAATTTTGATGTTTATAAAAAAATTGCAGCATCTTTTTGTAAAAGTTGTGGGCAGCGTTGAAGAGAATAATGCTCCTTTTAAAAAGTTTTTGCAGTTGTTCGCAGGTATATTATTTCTTCGGCTTGCTTTGGAATTCTTTTCCAGCGGGCGCCTGTTCCGCCTGGATGATATCCTGCATATCGGGCTTTGGTTTATTTTTATTGTTTTGGCATTTCTTATCCAGCTGCATCTTTTTTCCGGGCAAAAGATCTTGAAGGTGGCCAGGCTTGTAATGGTTTTTTTTTCTATTGCTCTTACAGCACCAATTATAGATCTCATCATATCGGGAGGCATGGGTGCTAAAATGAACTACCTATCCCTGAATTCGTTAAAAGATATCTGGTGGTCGTATATCACCATAGGAGGATCCAGTATGTCAAGAGGCGCCACTATTGGCATCAGGGTAGAAATAGTGTTGCTGGTAATAGCAAGTTTTAATTATGT
>JAKFCK010000497.1:0-8142 GCA_036676685.1 Chitinophagaceae bacterium
AGTCATTTATTCATTTGCGCAGCCTTACAAGGTCACTTACTCCTCTAACTTTAAAATGGGCAACCAGCGATACGCGAACATGGTGCTGGATATGTGGAAGGACTGGGATGATAATATGCTGGACCGACATGATTATTTAGCCGATACTGTAACGGCCTACTTTCCTGATGGTAGCACAGTTAAGGGAAAAGCCGCTTTCCTGGAGACAGGTAAAAAATACAGGGCTGGTTTTACTGCTGTAAAATCAGTGGTACATGCAATTGTACCGCTGCATAGTGAAGATCGCAATACGGATGCCGTGTGCATCTGGGGAGAGGAGGAAGACACCACGCCGGATGGCAAGACCTCTAAAAGTAACCTCCACGAAGTCTGGTTTTTTAATAAAGACGGCAAAATTTCTACCATGCGCCAGTGGACTGCCAAGCCTTCAGCAAATTAGCAATTTGAGTATTAATACAAAAAATCTTAGAAACGTACTATGGATAAACAAAAACTGCCGCCCCTTCGGGCGGCAGTTTTATTGGGTGATTTCTAAATTTTATTATCGTACCAAACGAACGGTATCCACGGTTGTAGTTTGTCCGAGTGTAACAGCAACACTGCGAGACGCACTCCGGTGAATCGTGTCTTGGGGAACGAAAGAAAAATTATAACTGCCTGCAGGTATATCTGCGAAGAAATAAGCGCCATTCATCGTTGTATCACTATAAGTAGTGGCAATGGTGTCTGGTCCTTTTATTGCATAAATAGCAGTTCTTACTGAATCCGGTAATACAATCCCTTTTACATTACCACCAGATGGAACAAAGGAAAGGATCCGTAACACAGGCTTAAGAATATAGTTACCACTGTTACCCGCCTTAATAACGGATTTCGCAGCATCGAAATCAAGGATAAGCCTGTATAACATTCCACCGGTAACGGTTTGGTTTACCTGCACTTTTAATCCTGATTGCTGGGCACTAGGTGTCGTTAATTCTACTCTTTCACCAGCTGTAGTAATTGCGTAGTTGTTAGTGCCCAGTACAAGCCTGATTTGTGAAATAGTTCCTGCGGGAATCTGAGCGTCAGAAAGTAAAGTGTCCCTGCCATTTGTCAATTCAAGAAGATTGTACATTCCTGGCCTTGAACCTGCCAGCGTGATCATTCCTGTATCGCCCATACCGATCTGTATATCTTTCACGTCTACCCACACTTCGCTTAGATCAAGGTTTGGATTATCTGTAAGGCGTACCTGCAGTCTTGCAGTGCCGTCAGTGTCGGCATCGCTGCTTTTCTGGCAGGAAACAAATACAAATGTGCCCAGCAGGAAAGCGAAGAGCCAGGTTAATTTTTTGGTGTTCGTTAGCATGTTTAAATTTTTAAAGGTGTCAAAGGTTTATGATGAACGTGCAGCAGAAAACAAATACTATTCCAAAGATGCAAAAGCTTAACAATCTTTGAAGATATTAACAGTAGACTTAATGCAAAAGGTATTGATACAACTACTGTAAAGCGAGCGGGTGAACCAATAGAAGGGAGACCCCTATTTTAGCTTACCTGTGGAGTATATAAAATATTGTAGAATTAATTGATTCATATCATTGAAATTTAAGATATGTCCTTCGTAATAAAAATATCCTTTAAATTAATTTGTCTGGCGTAATCGGCAATTCCCTGATCCTTTTGCCAGTAGCATGGTAAACAGCATTTGCCACCGCCGCAGCAAATCCTATAAGGGCAATTTCGCCCATACCTTTAGATCCTACCGGGTTGAGCACAGGGTCAGGTTTATTTACAAAATAAGTTTCGATATGTGGCACATCGGCATGTACAGGCACATGGTAATCTGCGAAATTATTGTTTACCCACCTGCCGTACCGATGATCTATTACGCCTTCTTCCATTAAAGCCCCACCTATACCGCCAACCACACCGCCTTTCATCTGGCTTTCAGCGGTCTTACGGCTCACGATCTTTCCCGCGTCTGCTGCCGTCACCACCCGCGCGATCTTTATAACCCCGGTTAACGGGTGTACCAGCACTTTCACAAAGTGAACTGCATAGGAATATGCAGAAAATTTTTCCATCTGCGGGTTTCTGCCGGATGCTTCTAAAATCCCGATCGCCGGCAGGTTGGCATTTTTTAAAACCTCGGTGTACGTCAGTTTTTTAGCGGGATCAATTTTTAAGGATAACATTCCATTCCCAAAATCAATTTGTTCAAATGTTATGTGATCGCCGAATAACGGAGATTTTTTTGCCGCCTCGGCTAATTTTTTTTTAATACTGATACATGCACTACTCACAGCTGCCCCCAGGGTGGCCGTTGTGCTGGATCCGCCCTGCGTAGGACCAGGCGGGAAACTGGAATCGCCCAATTCGAAACTGATCTTGTCATAAGGAATCCCCAGGGCATCACTTGCGATCTTCACCATGGCTGTGGCGGTGCCGGGCCCGCTATCACTCACCGCGCTTTGCAGCAAAAGCGATCCATCATCAGACAGTTTTGCGGACAATTTTGCTTCGCCGCGAAACGCGCCAAATATACCGGTACTCATTCCAAAACCTACCTGCCATTTGTTTTCAGTCATTGTTTTAGGAACAGGATTACGATCTTTCCAACCGAATTTTCTGGCACCAAGTTCGTAAGCTTCCCTGAGAAATTTAGAACTGTAAGGTTTACCATTCTCCGGGTCTTTTTCTGCATAGTTGCGAAGGCGCAATTCTATGGGATCCAGATTTAATTTATACGCCAGTTCGTCCAGCCCGCATTCCAGGGGAAAAGAGCCGGTTGCTTCACCGGGACCCCGCATCCAGGTAGGGGTGCTGAGGTCGAGGGGATAGATATTGTATTTTGTAGTTACATTGGCACATTCATACAACGCCCTGGTCTGGGCGACCACACCCTCATTAAAAGTTTCGTAAGTGGACGTAATAGCATTGGCTTCATGATACATGCCGGTAAGTTTGCCATCAGTACCCGCGCCGATGGCTATTTTCTGGATAGCTTCCGGCCGGTACCCTACTAGTGTAAACATCTGCGGCCTCGTGAGGACAAGCTTAAGCGGTTTACCGGTAGTTTTTGCACCCATTACTGCTGCCAGTGCATGTGGCCAGGTGCGCAGGGCTGAACCAAATCCTCCGCCAACAAACTGCGCATTCACCTGCACGTTTTTTTCCGTTAATCCAAAAGCCTGCATGATACTTTGCTGGGTACTTTTCACGCCCTGCGTTTTTTCCCATACCGTTACTTTGTCCGTACCCTCCCATTTCGCAATCGTAGCATGTAATTCCATGGGGTTGTGCACTTGTATTGGCATCGTGTATGTGGCTTCGATCTTCATCGCGGCACTTTGCCAGGCATCTTTATCCCCCCGAATATTTTCTTTGTAACGGTCACCAGGAATGGGAGTGCCTTCCTTCATTGCCGACGGCAAAGCCGTGTGAAATGCTTCTTTATTGTATTGTGCCTTTATAAGAGAAGCTGCATAGGTGGCGCGTTCAAAACTATCCGCAATGACCATCGCAATAGGTTGGCCGTTGAAACGGATCACATTATCGTTAAATATCTTCAGGCCCCTTACCGCAGCAGGTTTTGCAGGATTTGTGCCATCAATATAACCAGGTATATTCGGTGCGTTCAGATGGGTGATCACCGCGATTACTCCGGCGGCTCTTTCTGCAGGTCGGGTATCAATAGCTACAATAGTGCCTTTGGTGATATTGCTACCCACCAGAACGCCGTAAGTGAGCCCGGGCATATCATACTCAGCAGAATATTTTGCGGCGCCTGTAACTTTCGCCCTGCCATCCACGCGGTCAATATCAGCGGAGGGCGCTTCATTATCAAAAAAATAATTTCCCATAAAAATAATTTATATGCCCGTAACAGCCTCCAGGGTCTGCACGATGCTGTTGGGGGAAAGCTTTAATTTAAAATCATTGTGGCCGAAACTTTTTGCATCTTTCATCACAAGCGCTGCCGCCTGTTGAAAATTGGAAACGCTGGCTTCTTTCCCGGTTAAAAAAACTTCTGCTGCCGTAAGCCTCCAGGGCTTGTGGGCCACGCCGCCCATTGCAAGCCGCAGTTCTTTAATTGTTTGCCCGGACAGGTCCATTGCAGCTGCCACAGACACCAATGCAAAAGCATAAGAGGCCCTGTCGCGGATCTTGGTATATAAAGAATGCCGGGCAAGGTTATCATTTAAAGGAATCTCTACAGACGTCACTAATTCTCCTTTCTGAAGGGTATTGTCAAGTTCCGGGTTATTGCCTGGCAGCCGGTGAAAATCTTTGAATAAGATTCTCCTGGAGCCTTTTCCGCCCTGGACAATTACGGTAGCATTTAGTGCAGCAAGAGCCACACACATATCAGATGGATGCACCGCAATGCACTTATCAGAAGTGCCGAAAATGGCGTGCATCCTGTTGTAACCCTGCATGGCTCCGCAACCGCTACCGGGCGCACGTTTATTGCAGGGTAGGGCGGTATCGTAAAAATAACCGCACCTGGTACGTTGCAACAGGTTTCCGCCTACAGTGGCCATATTGCGTATCTGCGGGGAAGCGCCGGCATGTAGTGCCTGTGATAAGAGCGGTAAATGTCTTTTTACCAGTTCACTCATGGCTACATCACTGTTCAATGCCAAAGCCCCCAGGCTGATAACGTTTCCCTTTTGCTCAATAGCCCTGAGAGGAAGGGCAGTAATATCTACCAGCTTTTGCGGGTTGCTCACACCGCGTTTCATAAGGTCTACAAGGTTGGTGCCGCCTGCAATAAATTTTGCTGACGGATCTCTTGCGACGGCTGCTAATGCAGCGGCAATAGAAAGCGGTTTGTTGAAATCAAAATTTATCATGATGCACCCCCGTTTTTAGCTACTTCAGTGATCGCATCCACAATGTTCGGGTACGCGCCGCAACGACAGATATTCCCACTCATAAATTCCCTTATCTCCGCGGGGCTACCGGCATGTCCTTCATTGATACAGGCCACGGCACTTAAAACCTGGCCCGGGGTGCAATAGCCGCATTGAAAGCCATCGTGTTTAATAAAAGCTTCCTGCATGGGGTGAAGTAAATCTCCTTTTTGCAACCCTTCTATTGTAGTAACCTTTTTCCCATTTTGCATGATGGCCAGGCTAAGGCAGCTAAGTACACGTTTACCATCCACCAATACGGTGCAGGCTCCACACTGGCCAAAGTCACATCCTTTTTTGGAACCGGTAAGATGCATTTCTTCACGAAGCATATCCAGTAAGGTTACCCGGGGTTCCAGGGAAAGTTGATGAAGTTTGCCGTTTACTTCTATTTTAAGCGTTTGTTTTTCAAAAAGTCCGGCAGCTTTTTCATCCAGTTTATTTTCTGCTGCTTTCAGCAAGGACGGTGGCGCCACTGCAAGTGCTGTTAAGAGAGAGGATTGTTTGAGAAAATTTCTGCGTGCAAGGTGCAGGGAGTTTCTTTTATCTTCACCAATACTATTATCATAGGTCATAGCACAAATTTTTGTAGCGGTAAATTACAGATTAATTGTTACAAAAATTGCCGGCGCAAATAAATAGTATGGTCTACGGTGGTAGCCGCGATTGTGGCTTCCTGGTTCATAAGAAAATAGCACCGTTTATAAATTTTTTCTTTGTTTCCGCCTGGAGAAAATATAATTTAAGACTATAAAAACTAAATATTATGAGAACAGCACTTTTATCGGGCCTGTTCGCTGTATTTGGGTATATAGCGACCGCACAATTTACACTCCTTCCTCAATTGGGTATTGAAGATTTTCGAACCACCGTAAAGTACAACGGGGAGTCGTCTTTTTCACCACTTTGCCTGGAACCGGGCGTACAGGCGGGGCTACGGCTTGATTATAATTTTAAGAAAAAACATGGCCCCTGGATTGCCGTGGCCACCAACCGCTCTGTTGTGGAATATAGTTTTTCAGATCCGGAGAATGGGATGAATACTTATAATGCAATAAAAGGCAATACACAATTGCGACTGGAAGGCGGTTATCAGTTGCGTAGCAAACCCATAAATTTAAAAAAGGCGGCCCGCCCGGTTGATGCAGCCAGTTATTCCAAGGGACATTGCCAGCGGGTAACAGAAAGATCTTCTTGTGGAGCCAAAACCTCCCAGGCAAAACAGGAAAAAGCTGCTAAAAGTACTAAAGGTGCCTGGATGAGAGTAGCTCCTACTGCAGGTATCGCCTATGTTCCCTCAGCCCCGGGTTCTGCTATCGAAGCAAAAACAGCGGGTGCACAAAACACGTATACTTACAATGCAGGCAACTGGCGCACAGCTTTTTTAGGCGGAATTGGTTTTGAATTCGGACGAAACAACAGGCAGACCTTCCTGGTTAGCCTGAACTATTTAAAAGGTTTTGGTAATGGGCTGGATACAAAAAATATAACCACTGTGGACGGTAATAAAACCAATAGTACCAGCCTGCAATCAACAGCAGCTGCGTGGAATCTGAGGATGGGTATTCCAATCAGCCTTTCAAAAAAGAAGGCGGTTACAAAAGTGCAGGCGGTGGAAAAAGTGTATTTAAAGGAGGAAAAAAAATGTGGCCAGTACAGGTTGCAATACAAACCCAGGTGTTATAAAACTTACAGTGATCAATAATTTTTTCAAACTACAGATCTTAAAGCCCTGTCCTAAAAAGATGGGGATTTTTTTGATGTTCTTTTAAAAAACGGTTATTGCACAAAATGCCAGCAAACTCCTGCGACGTCGATGACATTTACCTCTTTGCCATAAGGCTGCTGGCTTATCGCGCCGATCTTTACACCATATTTTTCCGCCAGCTTTTTCTCCAGCACTTCATTCCGGAAAAACACAACATCATCAACTTTTACCGTGATCATGAGGTTCGCAGCAAAATTGTCATTTTCATATTTCTGTAGAATAAATTTACATTCATCCCTGGAAAAGCCTACGTAATCACCCGCATCCCAACTAACAAGGAATCCCAGTTCCACAAAAAATTGTTTTGCTGCGTCAAAGTTTTTGCCGGATGGTATAAAGGGTTCAAGAGATAGGAATTTCATGCTGGTAGTTAATGTGAAAAAATCGGTTGAGTTATTAAGTTAGCCGATTTTTTGTGAAAATAATAATATTTAAAAAACAGTGCTGCGTAAGTAGGACAGACCGGGTGGGAGCTTCATCCCCCACAAAATACGTTCCCGGAGAAAAGTTGCGCACGCGTGAAATGAATTTGGATTGGGATAAAAAGTCATACGTTCATGTGGCTCGCTTAGCCAGCGCAGCACCCGGTCCCGGAAACTATATAACGCGTACGGATGGTGAACGGAAAACGTACTCAAAAACGATTGTCTAACTTTTTTGCGGGATTATTCGTCACTTACTAAACAAATTTCCCAAAAAAACCGTCCAGATGGTTTCTTAAGTAACGATAGATTCTTTTTTTAGAAAAGATTTGGTTTATAAAAAAGAGTTTTTATCTTTCAACCAGTTTTCATAGGGTACGGATTAAAAAATTGCCGGGGTTTCTACCCTGGCAATTATTTTTAAAGACATTATCTTCCTATAAATCTGATGAATTACCGCATATAGCAGACGCCGCGCTTCTTCGAAAGGAGAGGTGTCAACGCGGTGTCACTATGTGTTTTTTAAAATCGGGTTATCTTCTACCAATTTCTTAAACCAGGCAAACAGTGAAAAAACTTTTAATTGGCAGTTTATTTTTTTGTGTTTACGGGGGTGCATTTTCCCAGCAAAAACTGACAGTACTTGTGAAACCAGAGAAAGTGCTGATTGAAAATGGGGAAAATAAACAAATACTGAATGCGGACTTCCTGGTGAGGAATGTCGGTGCCGACACATTCACGCTGACCAAAGTCTCCCTTAACGTATTTGACAAAGCTGGTCATCTTGTTCACTCCCGGTTCCTGGACAACAACGGCACCGCACCCTCTGTGTTGCTTTTACCAGACAGGATCCTGAAAGGAGTTTCCTCCCGGCTGTTTTTTAATCCCTTTACTGAATTTAGTGCATCACTTCCGCTACACAAGTTATCCTATGAATGGACATTTGAAGATACCCGGGATGGCCAAACCAATATCACTAACATCGTTTATCCCGAACCGTATGTCCAAAAAGAAACTTTCCTTTTTCCGTTAAAAGGCAAAGTACTGGTGT
>JAKFCK010000498.1:0-6328 GCA_036676685.1 Chitinophagaceae bacterium
AACATTAAGCAACAGCATTAAAGATTTCAGTTATAAACTGGGGCTGCGCACCGAACGTTCTGACTACACAGGCACCCTGACAAACACGGGTGAAACTTTTGGAAACAGTTACCCTGTCAGCCTGTTCCCTTCTATTTTCCTGAGCCAGAAAATAAACAACAAGCAGGAACTGCAATTGAGTTACAGCCGTCGTATCAACCGGCCCAACTTCTTCCAGCTGATCCCATTTACAGATTATACGGATAAATTAAATATCACCCGTGGCAACCCTGGCCTTGTGCCTGAATTTACCCAGTCGCTGGAATTGTCTTACCTGAAAACATTTGCAAAGAACAATACCTTTTTAGGATCACTGTATTATAAGTACACCGATAACCTTATCACGAGGTACCTCTCGCAGGAAACTGATGCCGTCAGTGGTACTACAGAGCTGATCAATTCTTACATCAATGCCAACTCGAGCCGTTCGACAGGTGCGGAGGTTACGGTATTAAACACGATCACCAAATGGTGGGATATCAGTACTAACCTGAACTTTTATAATGCCCGGGTGAACACAGATAATGTAAATGCTGACAGCCAGGATGCTATGTGGAGTTTGTTTGGAAAATTCAATAGTAATTTTAAATTGCCATCCAATTTTGCGATACAGTTCACAACCACCTACCAGTCTAAAACCAACCTTCCGGTGAGTAGTGGTGGTGGTATGCATGGGGGGCCGATGATGCAGAGCCAAAGTTCTTCACAGGGTTATATCGCTCCTTCATGGGGAATGGACCTGGCAGTGAAAAAAAGCTTCCTGAAAAATAATGCTGCTACCGTAACTTTAAGTGTAACGGATATTTTTAAGACCCGTATCAACACGCAATATTCCAGCAGTGATTATTTTACCCAAACTTATAGCCGGCTTCGTGATCCGCAAATGTTTAAACTGAATTTTGCATATCGTTTTGGCAAACTGGATGCCTCGATATTTAAGCGTAAAAGCAATGGTGCCGAGGGAAGCTCCCCGGAGATACAAATGTAAGATACGGTGGAAGGTGGAAGATGGACGGTTTTCACGGTGGGGTGAATGGTGAATAGTGAATAGTGAAAGGCAGACGGTTATTACGAATCCCAGGGGGGTGATAAGCAGATGAACGTTGGAAGATTTTACGATTGACCATGGACTATTCACTTATTCACTTGTGCCCACTTCCGAATCATAAAAATTTCGTGAAGCGAGCAAAGTTCGAAGATTTCACCATTCACTATTCACTATTCACTATTCACCATTCACCCATTCACCCATTCACCATTCACCCATTCACCATTCACCCATTCACTATTCACTATTCACCCGACTGTCGGGATGACTGGATTCGAACCAGCGGCCCCTTCGTCCCGAACGAAGTGCGCTACCGGGCTGCGCTACATCCCGAAAATAACAAGCTAACTTAATATATTTTTTTAGAATTTAATTCGAAAACCACACCCACAATTTCTCTATCTAACCTTCATTATTGATAGGGTTATCATCCCTCGTCCCATTCAGTCGGCCCTCTGATCACCAGCAACCCCGTCCCCGATCCCGGGCTTCTGTGATAACGGAGAAAATATTAGTTTTGGAGAAAAACAAAGGATCATGGGTTTTAAGCTGAAATAACCGGTTAACTTAACGTCTAAATAAAAGCCATGAATCCTTCTGACACACATAATGACCGTATCGCGAAAATGACCTTTGCCTCAGTTTACCCGATGTATATCCAAAAGGTAGAGAAAAAAGGCAGGACAAAAGAAGAACTGCACGAGGTTATAGAATGGTTAACCGGCTTCAATGATAAAAAGCTGCAGGAACTGATCAATGAAAAAGTGACTTTTGAAATGTTTTTCCAACGGGCTTCGCTTAACCCCAATGCAGCCCTCATCACGGGGCTGATCTGCGGATATCGTATCGAAGAAATAGAAAACCCTTTGACGAAACAGGTAAGGTATTTAGATAAGTTGGTTGATGAACTCGCAAAAGGCCGGAAGATGGAAAAGATCCTAAGGAGACAGGTATAGCTGGTTATGCACCGAAAGAAAACATTGTACTGTAATCGTGAACAAACCCATTCACCTTATCATGAAGAAAACTATTAAAATTTGTTTCATCGGCTCAGCGGCATTATTTTTTTTAATTGTGACCGTCGGTTGCGATTCGGGCCCTGATAACACAAAGCCAGTTTATGAAGCTTACCGGTTTGATCAAAAGGTGATTGAAAAACTACCGGTATACGACAGCCTCGCTGTGGCTATCCTAAAAAAATTGCCGTTGTTCCACATCCTTAATGGCAATGACAGCAACCAGGCATTCCGGTACAGCCCTTTATCCGACGAGTCTGCCGTTTTTAAAAGATTGCCCCCGGAAGCAGGCACTGATATCGACCGGTATTTTACCCAACTTGGAACAAATTTTATCAAAGGATTTGATGTTTTTCACGACAGTACGATAAAAATTTATATCAGGACTGTTCCTCCAGGCAGCAGTAAAGTAAATATAGAAGAGCACTTATCGTATTACCCGGCCGGCACTAAAATGAAACAAAGAGATTTTCCTTTTAAGGATACCATCCTCAATGATCGCTGGCAATACTGGGCCAGGTTTAGCAAGCCGGAGTTATTCTAAAATGACTCCAGGAGTTTATCCAAGGGGAATGGTGAATGGTGAATGGTGAATCGTCAATGGTCAATGGTCAATAGTGAAAGGCAGGTCGGTTTTACTGATTATGTAAACTTTTAGTGGCCAATGCTCAATAGTTTACCATGAAAGACGAACGTACTTTTCTGTTTTCCTTTTGGAAATAAATTATTCAGCTCCGGGCAAATTTATTTTCTCATCGCCCTCTTTATAAAATCGTGCGATCAGCATTGGGGTCAAAATGCAAACTATTCCGATGAGGTTCAAAAGCGGGGTATTGTCGAAGAAATTCATGGCAATCAAAAATACGCCACATGTTATTGCAACAACCTTCGTGACCTTGTTGTCCCACACCCAACCCATAACGATATAGGCGATCCCGATCAGGGTAAACATTACTATGTCCAGGATGTTGTTTGTTTCGTGGCTAAAATCCAGGAACCAGTTAAGAACTTTTCCCAGCAGGACAATGAATATCAAAATCCTGGTGGCTGTAAAAAGTGCGTCCTTCATTTTAATTTTCATTTTATGGTGCAGGAAAAATGACTTGCGCAGTCGCTTGTATTAACTTTTTCATCTGAGGCAACTACATTTACATATCAAAGTGGAAGATATATAAAAAAGTCGATATAAAACCCCGACCGGCGCTTGCCGATCACACTCCCGGGAACAGGTTCATTAATACAGGTGCATGAAGGCCATGAATGAGATGGCGTTTTCAGGGCGGGAAGCAGGTGCCGTTCCTTACCCTCCGACAGGGTAAGAAACGACCGGAAAACGCCTAAAAGTTTCGCAAATATGACCGGGGCTCATGCCAGGCTTTTACCTCATTTCTTTAAAAAATTCTTCCTTTTGCCTTCTTTTCGCGAAAAATTCGCCGTTTTTCTAAATAAATCCTGTTTTTTGGTTGTAACATTTTTTTCCATTGATCCATTTTTTGTTACAACTTCCGCCGCGGGTTAAGGTTGTAACATTTTTTCGTTGAGCCCGAAAAAATGTTACAAAGGTTAAGGCATTTTTCCGCCTTTTTTCACCGGATTTGACGAGTTTTTAGCAAATTTCCACAGATTTTAACCGGTTTATGCTGCCTTTGACGAAAAATAACCGTATGCTGTTTTGCAAAATAAGAACCGAAAAATGTGATTGCACGCTTCGCCTGGGAAAAGACCATTACCTGCTCAAAAGTATTCCGGTATCGGGGGATTCGTAGGTTCCGCCGCTGCGCGGGTTAAGTATGGTAATCAAACGGAGAATAGTCAATGGTCAATATTGAAAGGCAGATAGCTTGTGCGATTACTGTAAGTTAAAAAAAACTGAAAATCCAAAGATTTCCGAATTATTTCAGGATTAAGAAAGTAGAAGAGCCTGAAGATTTCACCATTCACTATTCACCCATTCACCTATTCAACCATTCACCCATTCACCTATTCACCCATTCACCCATTCACCTATTCACCCATTCACCCCTCACCACTCCCCTTCTAATACACCGATCCCCGCGGCATTTCATCCGCATGAGAAAAAGAAGAACGGTACAGCGCTTTTAACTTAGCCAGTTCCCGGGTCTTGTGCTGTGCCTGCAGTGACTGGTACAAACCCAGTAAGGACCAGCCATTGCCTGGGTTCCACACCAGGTCATCACGGTAGACTTTTTCTGCATCCCGGTACTGTTTCAGTGCGAGGTAAAAAGCGCCAAGGTATTGCCTTGCTGGCAACATCCAGATCTTAGGTTCGGAATACAACAGGCTATCTTCTGCAAGCATAGCAATTTTGATGGCGGTAATTGCCGATTTATGTTTGCCCTGGGAAAATAAGATGTTTGCATACAGGATATTTTCTGCTACAGTTGCACATTCAAAAGGACTGCTCGCATGGGGCGCAAATTTATCCTTCAGTACCGGGTCCCTTTTCTTTTCCCGCAACTGGTCAAGGTGTTTTTGTGCGGAGGCAAGTGCACCGGTTTTAGTATAAGCCAACCCTTTTGCAAAATCATGCAGGAGGCCGGCGAAACTCCAGTCAGGCTGTATGGTAATGGTATCGTTTATTATGTCCTGCCATTTGCCCACACGTACCGCTGCCATGGATGGATACATCAACAGGTATTGCTGGTAAGCCTTGTCCTGGGCCGGCTCCGTCATTTTCCGGAGCTCAACAGATTTGCTGATGGCTTTTTTATACATCCCACCACTGAGGGCGCAGTAAATATCTACAGCAAAATAATGAGGAACATGATAGATATCCCGGAAAAGGCCTTTGGCAAGCGAATCATACACGTAGAGGCTTTGATCTGCTTTTTCATTGGCATCTACACCCTTTGCGTAATAACCAATGCGTTCATATTCGTGGCTGGACATATGTACCATGTGTGCCACACCCGGGAATAATTTTATAAGGGAATCTGCGCTGGCCAGTGCCACTTCCGGTTTGCGGGAAGCTTCCGTTACATGAATATAATAATGCAAAGCCGCCGGATGATGGGGATCTTTATAAAGTATCTCCTCGCACAACTTTACTAACTCTAAGGTCCACTCCTTTGGCCTTCCATCGTTATGCCAGAAATCCCATGAATGCAACAACATTACGGCATCAGTATAGAGTGCTTTTATATCAAGGTCCCCGGGATATTTTTTTACAAGGCCTTTCATGGCGTCGGCATATAATATATTCAGTCTTTTCCTTTGGCTATCAGCCGTGTCCTGCACATTGTACCTTGTGTTCATCGCCGCTACCAGGTCTTGTTCTTTGAGCGTAGCCCTGGTGCTGTAACGGTTCATTTTTTCGATAACAGCCGGGATATTCGCATGCATTTTATAGGAATACCCGAAATTATAGGAAGGTCCCTGGGAGAGGGCCTGTGCCCAATACAGCATTGCGCAAGTGCTGTCCCACCTGGCAGCTTCTTTAAATGAGGCGGTGGCTTCTCTTGCGTGGTAGCTGTAGTACATACTCAAACCCTGGTTGAAATACACCTGGGCACTATCACTTTGGGTATTTACAGGGTAAGTGTGATTGCCCCATCCCGGTAAGACCCGGATAAACTTCCCATCCTCACCGGCATAAAATGTTTCCCCGTTTACCGGGGCACATTCTATCACCTCGGTAGCAGCAGGCTTGCGGGAGGTGGATGTATTTGAAGAACCGGCATTGGTACCCACAAAAAGTGTGGCGACGCCAGCCAGGAGGAAGGGGCAAAAGAATAAATAGCTATTTTTCATTTATGTATTTTAATGTTGATGGAGCCACCCAGCCGCCATTTGTCTGCATCGTCCGCCCAGTCATAAATGTAATATTTTAGATCTGTGAAAGCAAGCCCCAGGCGGGAATGGTGAAGGGCAGATAGCTTGTATGGGTGAATGGTGAATGGCGGACAGATTGTATGATCTACAGAAAGTACATATCGGGTGAATGGTGAATAGTGAATGGTGAAGAGCAGATAGCTTGTATGATTTACAGAAAGTACATAACGGGTGAATGGTGAATGGTGAATGGTGAAGGGCGGATAGCTTGTATGATTTACAGAAAGTACATATCGGGTGAATGGTGAAGAGCAGATAGCTTTTATGATTTACAGAAAGTACATGTCGGGTGAATGGTGAAGGGTGAATGGTGAAGGACGGATAGCTTGTATGATTTACAGAAAGTGCCTATCGGGTGAATGGTGAAGGGTGA
>JAKFCK010000499.1:0-11259 GCA_036676685.1 Chitinophagaceae bacterium
ATTGGACAACTATAGCCAAAGACCTGGAATATAAAATTACCGACAGTATCATTGATGATGCAGTTAAAAAATTGCCGCCGGAGGTATACAGTCTATCAGGTTCCCAAATTGCTGCAAACATCAAAAGCAGGAGAACTTTGCTAGACAGCTACGCGAAAAATTATTATATGTATCTATCCCGGGAAATAGACATCACCGGAACAGAAAAAAATGAATCGGTAGAAATAACAACCTTGTCGCCGACCGAAACTAAAATCACTATTTCCAAATTATCCGGTGAAGGAAAAACAAAAGAGCAGCCCTATTTTTCACGGGTGTTCAATAGCGCAGAAACCAAAGAAGTAAGACTTTATGGTATTGATGGAAAAGACTGGTATACGTTTTCAGGCGAAACCCCGAATCCTATAAAAATAAGATTGATTGGCGGGCCCGGTAAAGATCTTTATGAGGGCCCTTCAAAAGACGGGAGTGGCAATATACACATTTACGATAACCAAATAAATGATCCCCGGCAAACAGGCAAAGCCCGGCTTCACCTTTCGAATGATACGATGATCCATGCCTATAAGTATGATGCTTTTAAAGCAGACAAAAAAGGCATTTCCCCCATCCTGTTTTACTCTAATGAAGACAGGATCTATGTCGGGTTAGGTTATAAAATACAGACACAGAAGTGGCGAAAAGAACCCTTCGGTACACAACACAAAATTTCCGGAAAATATTCCTTTGCACAAAAAGCTTTCAGTGCCAACTATGAAAGTATTTTCACACGATTGATCGGGAAATGGGACCTGAATGTGTTCGCAGAGTATGACCAGGTGAGGTGGACCAATTATTTTGGGTTGGGAAATGAAACCGCCCTTACCACGAAAGAACGGGATTTCAACAGGGTGAGAAGCCAGCAGTTTATCGGTAAACTGGGCGTGCAAAGGGTGTTCAATAAACGGCAAAGGATCACTATTAACCCGTTTTTTCAGTCTTATGATATCATCAATGACACCGACAGGTATCTGGCTAAACAGCCGGTGATACCCGCCCTGCTGTACAAAGCTCACCAGTATGCAGGCGCAGAAGTGGAGTACCTGTACCAGGATATCAATGATTCTATTTTGCCCACGAAGGGATTCAATATCTTAACCTTTGCTAATTTCACGCAAAGCCTGCAGGAGAGCCGCAATGTGGTGCGTTTTGGTGCACAGGCCAGTGTGTTTGTCCCATTCTCGAAAAAACTTGGACTTTCCTTAAAGGCAGGAGGAGCTTCCCTCACGGGAGATCCTGAATTTTACCAATACAATGTTGCTGGGGGTACGGAGACCATTCGTGGCCATCAAAGAGATCGCTTTTATGGCAAAAGCACGGCTTATAATCAAAATGAACTTAGGTGGATCACGGACGTACGTTCTTACCGGTACAATGGAAAAATCGGCTTTTTTGCTTTCTACGATAACGGCCGGGTATGGTTGCCCGGTGAAGAAAGCAACAAATGGCACTCCGGTTATGGGGGAGGATTGTTGCTCGTGCCCTTCAATAAGATTGCGATCAGCCTCGCCTACGGTATGTCGTCTGAAGATAATAACATCCACGTCCGCATTAAAAAAGCATTGTAAATAATTGCAAAATCCAGTCACCTGTGTGACATCCTGTCATTAATAACCCCAAATAAGGTTATATTTGCCGTCTGAAAAAATTACCGGATTGATGCAGGATCTTCTTATTGATAAAACACACGATGAATTGCGGCAGGGTGAGGCTTTTTCGGGCCTGGCCCGCCGGGATACTCATCCAGGGAAACAATTTTATATTGAAAGTTATGGCTGTGCCATGAATTTTGCAGACAGCGAAGTAGTTGCTTCCATTCTCCAGGGAGAAGGATATAGCGCCACAACAGACAGTAATTCAGCAGACCTCATCCTCATCAACACCTGTTCAATCCGTGAAAAAGCCGAAGAGAAGGTGAGACAACGCCTTACTACTTTTCGCCTCATGAAAAAAAGCCGCCCGGGCCTGGTAATTGGTGTGCTGGGTTGTATGGCGGAAAGATTAAAAGCCAGCTTTTTAGAAGAAGAAAAACTTGTGGATATCGTGGTTGGGCCGGATTCTTACCGAAGCCTGCCCGCCCTTGCAGCGGATGCTTATAGCGGCCAAAAAGGCGTAAATGTGTTATTAAGCAGGGATGAAACCTATGCAGATATTGCCCCCATTCGTTTAAACAGTAATGGCGTGACGGCGTTTGTGAGCATCATGAGGGGTTGTAATAACATGTGTTCATTTTGCGTGGTACCCTTTACCCGGGGACGGGAAAGAAGCAGGGACGCACAAAGCATCGTGAAGGAATGTGAGGCGCTTTTTAATGATGGTTACCGGGAAGTCACTTTGTTGGGGCAAAACGTAGATAGTTATCATTGGGTGGCCGACGGTTCAGACGAAGCGGTTACTTTTGCTATGCTGCTGGAAAAAGTAGCCCTTATTTCGCCATTGCTAAGGGTAAGGTTTTCCACCTCCCACCCCAAAGACATTACGGATGATGTATTATTCAGCATAAAAAAATATGAAAATATCTGCAACTATATCCACCTGCCGGTGCAAAGCGGCAGCAGCCGGGTATTGCAGATGATGAACCGCACTTATAGCCGGGAATGGTACATCGCCAAAGTAGACCGGATCAGGGAACTAATACCGGATTGCGGGATCTCTACAGATATGATCACCGGGTTTTGCACAGAAACAGAGGAAGAACACCAGGAATCTTTGAGCCTTATGGAGTACTGTAAGTATGACCTTGCCTACATGTATTTTTATTCTGAACGGCCGGGCACCCTGGCTGCCCGGAGATTTGAAGATGATGTGCCCCTGGAAACTAAAAAAAGGAGGCTTCAGGAAATGGTTGACCTGCATAGAATTCATTCGTTGCTGGCCATGCAAAAAGAAGTAGGTAAAACGTTTAAGGTGCTGATTGAAGGTGTGTCCAAAAAAGACGACCAGGAATTATACGGCAGAACCGATCAGAATAAAGTGGTGGTGTTCCCGAAAGGATCCTATACGAAAGGGGAATATGTTTATGTGAAGATAGACAGGTGCACGGCCGGGACATTAATTGGAAGAACCCCCTCCGCCCCCTAAAGGGGGAACCAGGTTTGTAATTAAGGAAAGCCTTAGCACCTTGTGAAAACAATAAAGTCTTGAGGAATTAAAACAACAGTTGGGAATAACTAAAGAAACTTGAAAAAATGCGACCCCGGTTCCCCCTTTAGGGGGCGGAGGGGGCTTTTAATATGGATATATTATCAATAAAAAATCGTTTTGCCATCATCGGCAATTCACCGGCCTTAAATCATGCATTAAATGTGGCTATACAGGTGGCAAATACCGACCTGAGTGTGCTTATTAATGGCGAGAGTGGCGTGGGTAAGGAAGTATTCTCACAGGTGATCCACGCCCTTTCGGCACGCAAGCACAATCCTTTTATTGCCGTGAACTGTGGAGCTATACCCGAAGGAACTATCGATTCGGAATTATTCGGTCATGAAAAAGGTTCGTTTACCGGTGCGGTGGAAAGCCGGAAAGGTTATTTTGAGGCCGTGAACGGCGGCACTATTTTCCTGGATGAAATAGGGGAATTACCGCTAGGCACACAGGCCAGGCTCTTAAGGGTACTGGAAGCAGGTGAATATATCAAAGTCGGTAGCAGCAAAGTGAATAAAACCGATGTGAGGGTAATAGCAGCCACTAATAAAGACCTGCTGGAATTTACCCACAACGGACGGTTCCGGGAAGACCTGTACTACCGTTTAAACACCGTGCCTATTCGCGTTCCTGCGCTAAGGGACCGTAAAGAAGATATCCTGCTGCTCTTCAGAAAATTTGCTTCAGACTTTGCAGACCGGTACAAAACAAACTCGGTGCAGCTAATGGATGATGCCCGCAACGTACTCATTAACTATGGGTGGCCGGGCAATGTGAGGGAACTTAAAAATATAGCAGAGCAGATTTCGGTGCTTAGCCAGGATAAAAATATCACTGCTGATCAGCTCCGGTCTTTTCTGCCGGATCATCAGTATAGCCGCCTACCCGTATTGTCCGGGGGCAGTGGCTCCGTAAGCCAGACGGAATTCGCCAACGAAAGAGAGATCCTTTACAAACTTTTTTTCGACATGAAAAAGGATGTAAATGAATTGAAAAAAATGTTCTTCGACTTACTGCAGAACCCTAACGTGGCCCATCATGCACCGGTTTTCCAGGGAGATAACGGAAACCTTAAGGAATTACAGGTAACCAATAATGCATCAAACGCTTACCCGGGCCAACAACCGGTGATCCTGCACAGTTCGAATGATCATACCATTCACCAGCACGAAGACATCGAGGAATCGCTGAGCATTGTAGACAAAGAAAAAGAACTCATCATAAAAGCCCTGAAAAAACACAAAGGAAAAAGAAGGGATGCCTCCCTTGACCTCGGTATCAGTGAAAGAACGCTGTATAGAAAGTTAAAGGAATATGATATTGAGGACCTCTAAGAATTTAACAATACAGCGTCTGAATATAGCTACCGTTTGAGTAGATTGAGATAATTATCATATATGCGAAAGATCCGTTTTAGAAAAAATATACGACTCGTGCTGGCGCTGACGCTGGTTTTCAGCTTGTTTAATTTTGCTACCTGCAAATACGGTTTCAAAGACACTGCACCCATCCCGGTAGAGGTAAAAACATTCCGTGTGAATTACCTGGAAAATAAGGCGCAGTATATCAATACCCAGCTTAGCCCCCAACTCACCGAACAGCTTAAACAAAAGATCAGGAATACTACCCGTTTGAGTCAAACCAATAACGACGATGCGCACTATGATATCAGCGGGTTTGTGACACAGTATTATACCAGCACGGTCAGCATCAGCAATAACAACAGTAGCGGCAACAGGCTTACCGTAGGTTTTCATTTGGTATTTAAGAATACGCTGGACGATAAAAAGAATTTTGAAGCGGATCTTACCAGGACCTTTGACTTTGATGCGAGGTTATCCTTACAGGATGCTGAAAGAACCCTCAATGAAAGTATTGTAAAAAATATAGTGGATGAGATCTTTAATAAAATTTTTTCCAACTGGTAAGAGTTGTTGGAATGTCACCGGTTAAATTCAGCTATGCCTTTTCAGTCACTTTATACAAAAATTTTTAATGGCCAACAGCACCATGCGGAAAGCCGCGAATGGTTGCAGAACGTCACCCAAAAATATCCTTATTTCAGCCTGGCCCATTTTTTCCTGTTAAAACAAACGCCGGAAGACAACGCATCTTATGCTGACATCGCCGGCAAAACGGCCATTCACTTCAATAACCCGTTTTTATTGAACGAGCAACTGCACCAGGTTGCTGAGCCGGAGCAAATTTTTGAACCCGTCATTGTTCCCGCCGAACAGGTTGTGCCCGAAGCGCCCGTAAATGTTCCGCTAGTAGAGGAGATCCCCGTAGAACCGGTTGTTGTGGTGGAGGAAACTCAGCAAATACAGGAAATTAATGACACCACAAGCTTCGCGGAAATAAATAATGAACTGCCTTCTAATAATGCCCCCGTGGTGGAAATATCACCCGCAGAAGCTGAGACATTAACTGAAGAAGAGCGGGCCGAATCGATAGCAGAAACATTGCCTGCGCCTGCTGTAAATATTGTTTCCGCCCCGGCGGAAATACCGGAAGAAGCGCTGGTGGTAGATTCCCCTGTAGTGCAAAGTGCAATTGCTGAGTCGCAGCACATCAATGAAAATGAAGCGCCTTTATTTGAGCCCCTTTTTGCCTCAGATTATTTTGCATCCCAGGGCATTAAATTAAGCGAGGAACAACAACCAACCGACCGCATGGGCAAACAGCTCAAAAGTTTTACAGCATGGTTGAAAACCATGAAAAAAGTGCATGATCCAAAACTCGCAGGAGGGGATCCTACTGTGGACCTTGCCGTGCAAACACTGGCAGAAAAAAGCAATAAGGGGGAAGAAGTATTGACCGAAGCGATGGCCGAGGTGTTTTTACAGCAGGGAAAAACAAATAAGGCCAGGGAAATATATGAAAAATTAAGTTTGCTGAATCCTTCCAAAAGCGCTTACTTTGCAGCCAAATTAGAACAAATAAAATAATTAACATGTTAGCTTTATTCGGTGTATTAATCATCATTGCCTCTGTGATTCTTGGTTTGATCGTTTTGATCCAAAACCCAAAAGGTGGTGGTTTGTCTGGCTCTTTGAGTGGGTTCGGTAACCAGTTGATGGGAGTAAAACAAAGTACAGATATACTGGAAAAAGGCACCTGGATCTTTGCTGCGATAGTAGGCTTGCTTTGCCTTGCCTCTCCTGCATTTATTCCTAAGGATGGCAGCAGTTCGTCAGATAATGATAACCTGATCAACGAGGCCCCCACAAGTGCGCCTCAACAAAAACCGGCAACACCCTCCAATACGGTACCTTTACCAGGAGCACAACCTGTAGCACCACCGGCGCAATAAGACAATTATCAAAAATTTTTATAACCCCGCTGGCTTACAGCGGGGTTTTTTAATTTACTTTGTTCAACGCTATCGCTTAAAACCCCTTGCATGAAAAAAATATTTTTGCTGTTATTGATCCTCGGCAGCCTCGTTGCCCTCTATGCAGGTTGGCAGATATTAGGCCCTACAGTGAAAGCTCCTTCAGAAAAATATTTTTACATTCCCACGGGAGCTGTTTACACAGACGTATTGGCGGCACTTAAAAGTGAGCGGATCATTTCCAATAAATTTTTCTTTGACAAACTGGCCCGGCAGGTGAAATACCACCAGCGGGTGAAAGCCGGCCGATACGAAATAAAAAAAGGCTCAAGTGTATACAACCTTGTGCGGATGCTGCGTGCCGGCAGGCAAAGCCCGGTAAGGCTGGTCATCAATAAACTGCGCACCAAGGAAGATCTTGCTAAAAAGATAGGGCAACAATTTGAGAGTGACTCACTGGCTGCCATAAACTTTCTCTCCAGCAATGATTCTTTAAGAAGGTACGGAGTAGATTCCCATACGGTCATGACAGCGGTGATCCCCAATACCTACCTGATCAACTGGAATACACCCTTCAGGAAAATCTTCAGTAAGCTGAAAGATGAACAGGAAAAATTCTGGACCCCGGAAAGGAAAAGAAAAGCAGCAGCTAAAGACCTGGCGCCTGCACAGGTTTACGCTATGGCAAGCATAGTGGAGGAAGAGACTAATAAACTAAAGGACAAAGGACTCATCGCAAGTGTATATATCAACCGAATCAGGAAAGGCATGCGGCTGGAAGCTGACCCCACGGTAAAATATGCCATGCGCGACTTTGGCCTCAAGCGGATCATGTATGGGCACCTTGCCTACCCTTCCCCTTATAACACTTACCAGAATAAAGGCCTCCCTCCCGGCCCCATCTGCACGCCTTCTGCCGAAACAATAGACGCGGTGTTGGATGCCCCGGAAACAGACTATATTTTTTTCGTAGCTAAACCGGATTTTAATGGCTATTCAAATTTTGCCGCCACTTACGAGGAACATTTAAAATATGCCAGGGAATACCAGCAGGCACTCGATGAACTCATAAGGAAAAAACAAGCGCAACAGTAATTGATCAAACTCCAGAGAATATTATTAAATACCCCACCCCTTGCTTTCCTCGTGAGAAAAAGCAAAGAATGTTGCCTGCCGGGCTTTGGGGGGCTTCCCTTGTATGATGTGATCGTTTTTTTTCGCAGGCAGATAAAAACCCACGGTCTGGCTGAACGGGCCTCCGCGATCTCGTATAATTTTATAATGGCACTGCCTCCTTCACTGCTCTTTCTTTTTAGCCTTATCCCCAACCTGCCTTTCATTTCTAAAATGAATATCAAGATCCAGTTGCACACGCTCATCTATGATATTATTCCTTCACCGGTGTACAACAAGGAAGTGATCTATTACGTGGATAGTTTTATTGAAAATTCTCAATTCGGCCTGTTATCCTTTGGTCTCCTTGCCTCCCTTTTTTTTGCATCCAATGCCATTATGGGGATCATGCGGTCGTTCAACCGGAATTATATCGGGTTTGCCAAACGGCGCGGCCTGGAAAAAAGATGGGTGGCCATCCGGCTGACCATAATAATTTTCAGCCTTTTGCTCGGCTACCTGATCCTGCTGATTATGCAGGGAGCATTACTGGAACTCCTGGTGAGCAACGAAACCTTGCGCAAACTCATCTATTACCTGCGGTGGATACTCATCATCGGCCTGCTTTTTTTGAGCATTGCATTTATTTTTAAATATGCCCCTGCCACCGAAAAACGATGGAAACTGCGGTCTCCCGGCGCTATTCTTGCCACAGCGCTCAGCATACTGGCTTCGTTTGGGTTCGCAATTTTTGTAACCAGTTTTGGCCGCTATAATGCCCTTTATGGCTCCATCGGTACCATCATGATGGTGATGGCGCTCATTTATGTCAATTCCCTTGCTCTGCTGGTTGGCTTTGAGCTAAACGTAAGCATCAGTTCCCTCAAATCTATTGCTGCGCAGCGTTTAAGGGAGGCGAAAGCAGCAGAAACCAAAGATCTGTTGAAAAAGTAGCCCGAGGTATTAGCATTTGCCGAAAGTATTTTTTATTTTAGTAAATCGCTTTTCCACTCCCGCAATTATCTCCCGGCCACAGTATTTCTAAACTTAAAACCCAACCAACAAACCATGCGTAAACTAAATTTTACGGCAATGCTGGCATGTATTACTATGCTGGCAGCCGGGCAGGGCAAAACCCTTTATCAACTGACCATCGCGAATCCTAAACTTGGTAGTACCAATGCTTTTGAAACTGCCTGGAAAGCCCATGTGCAGAAGTACCATAAGGGCGATAACAAAAGAACGGTTCATGAGATCCTTAGTGGCGATCATGCAGGGAAGTTTCAATTGATCAGCGGTCCTTCTGCTTTTGCAGATATGGATACTGAAAGACCTACAGATATGGCCCACGACCAGGATTATGACAAGACAGTTGTTCCTGCTGTTCAGGCCATGTCCGGAAGTTATGTGTACCGTCATGCCGACACCTTAAGTTATAATGGCGATGTGACAGCAGAAAAATTTTTCACCACTATTTACAATGTGCGGCGGGGGAAATTCAATGATTTTACTGCAGAAATAAAAAGAGCGGTCGCCACCAACAAAGCCATAAACAGTCCGAATAGTTATAACACCTACGTAAAACTATGGACCGGTACGAGCCCACAGATCGTCATTGTATCAAACCTGAAGAATGGATTTAAACAAATGGATGCCGGTTTTGCGCCATCCACTTCAGCTGCTTTCAAAGAACAATACATTAAAATTTTCGGCCAGGAGCAGTGGGATAAACGCATGACAGCTGTGATGGATTTCGTGGAGAGTTCAGAGGTATTCATTTCAAAACTCAGGAAAGATCTGAGTTCCGCTCCATGAAATTTTATTAGTGAAAAAATATTAGAGCTCCAGGGGGAGCTTTTTTTTTGCCACTGACTTACCATTGATAAAATTTAACGAATCCACTGTCGGTAAAATCCTATTTTTAAAGCTGATCAACAAAATTTATTGTTATGAAAAAAATACTCTTCGGTTTTGCCCCTATGGCACTACTGGCTTCCCTGGCTTTTACTCCCGGCGAACCCGTGGAGCCATTAACTATTGGTAGCAGCCTGCCAAAAGGGGAGGTAAAAATGAAGGATGTATCGGGTAAGGAGGTCAGTATCAAAGACGTAGCTAAAGAAAATGGTGTATTGGTGATGTTTAGCTGCAACACCTGCCCATACGTGGTAAAAAACCAGGACCGTACGGTGGCTATTGCGGAATACGCTCAAAAAATGAAACTGGGTGTGATCGTTTTAAACAGCAATGAAGCGTACCGCGGGGAGGATGATAGTTTTGAAGCAATGGCAAGTTATGCGAAAGATCAAAAATACAAGTGGAATTATGTCGTAGACAAGAATCACGAAATGGCGGATGCTTTTGGCGCTAAAAAAACTCCCGAGATCTTCCTTTTTGATAAAAATCTTAAACTCGTTTACCATGGTGCTATAGATGATAACCCCTCGGATGCCAATGCGGTAAACAGGCAGCACCTGAAAGAAGCGATCAATGAACTTGTAGCAGGTAAAGATATAAGCGTAAAAGAAAGCAAAAGCGTAGGATGTACCATCAAACGTAAAAGCTAACTTAAAATTTACAAAAATGAAAAATGCCCGGCCTTTTAGCCGGGCATTTTCTATAGGATTTCATCATTCCTTGCTAACTTAGTAGATATCATGAAACAAGTTTTTATATCCCTGCTGGTTGTGGGCACCTGCCTGGTTGTGGGTTGCAGCAGGAAAAATTTCAGCAACAAAACCACTTACAATTTCCGGAGCGCGAATGGTAAACCGGACTATAGGGATATCCGTTACTGGGCAGCCCATCCATGGAAATGGGATCCATCCGATAGTGTGCCAAAAGATCTTCGGAGTACTTACCTGCAGGATTCCGTGGTGGATGTATTTTTTATCCACCCTACTACCCTCACCAGCAGCAACGACACCAGCAGGAATGCCCGCATTGATGATGAACAGATCAACAACAAAACAGATTATTCATCTATACTCTACCAGGCTAGTGTGTTTAACGAACAGGGCCGGGTGTTTGCCCCCCGATACCGGCAGGCACATTTTGGCAACTATTTTACGGATGATACATTGAGAGCAATAAAATCCTTTGACCTAGCCTATGAAGATGTGAAAAACGCCTTTGAAATTTACTTGCGGGATTTCAACAACGGGCGTCCCATCGTTATCGCAGCCCATAGCCAGGGCACTACTCATGGCGCAAGGCTGCTTAAGGAATATTTTGAAGGAAAAGGTTTGCAAAACAAGCTGGTCTGCGCCTATATTATAGGCATGCCTGTACCTGAAAATTATTTCAGCATTCTCCGGCCGTGCCGGGACTCACTGGATACAGGCTGCTTTATGGCCTGGCGCACGTTTCAGCGGGGTTCACCCGGGAGCAGGTTTGTGCAGAAAGAAACTTTCAAAAGTGTGGTAACCAATCCACTCACCTGGACACTGGATACCTTATACGCCCCGGATTCATTAAACACAGGTGGGATACTCAGAAATTTTAATAAACTCAATCCGGCAGTTGTGGATGCACAGGTACACAACAATATTTTATGGGTAAGTAAACCAAAGTTCTTTGGTAATTTCCTGATCAAAAGTGATAATTACCATATCGGTGACATTAACCTCTTC
>JAKFCK010000500.1:0-9070 GCA_036676685.1 Chitinophagaceae bacterium
ATGTGATGGAGCGCGGAGCTACACTTTCAATGGGGCAACGCCAGCTACTGTCCTTTATCAGGGCGCTATTATATGACCCGGCCGTACTGATTTTGGATGAAGCAACCTCTTCCATAGACACAGAAAGTGAGGCCCTCATCCAGCACGCCATAGATAAATTGATCTCGGGCAGAACCTCAATTGTTATCGCACACAGGCTGAGCACGATCCGCAAGGCAGACAAGATACTTGTACTGGATAAGGGTGAAGTAAAAGAAATCGGATCCCATGATGAATTGATGAGGTTGCAGGGTTTTTACTACCGCCTGCATAAAATGCAATTCGCTGCCACAGCCCCTTTGAAAGTGATTTGATGGGCGACGTTTTGTTTTTAAACTTGTTTCAAATTCATTCCCCTCTAATTTTTAATTTCCGCCCCCCGACCTTATCTTTGCGGCAAATTTCAGAACGTATATGGGAGTACAGCGTATAAAATCATTACTGGTAGCGGGTTTTAGCCTGGGTTTGGTTGTTTTTTCCAGCCCGGTTCTGGCCCAGGGTCATGGGGAAAACGGGGCCGCAGGCCATGAAGTAAAAGAAGAAAAGCTGGATCCTGCCAAAATCATCATGGATCACATCAAGGATGCCCATGAATTCCACTTCTTTACCATAGGTGATTTTCACGCCACTATACCCCTCCCGGTTATCCTTTATTCACCTACAAAGGGTTTATCCGTTTTCTCTTCAAGCCGGTTTGAGCACGGCCATGCAACATATAATGGTTACCAGTTACGCGATGGGAACATCCACGCTGTGGACGGCTCCACGGTTTATGATTTTTCGTTGACCAAAAATGTGGTGCAGATGTTTCTCGCCCTTACCTTGCTGGTAGTATTAATGACGAGTATCGCCAGGAAATACAAAACGGGCCAGGGGGTTACGACGGCTCCCAAAGGATGGCAGAATGTGATGGAGCCCGTAATTACATTTGTGAGGGACGATGTAGCTAAACCAAACCTGGGGCATAAATGGCAAAAATACCTGCCTTACCTGCTCACGGTGTTTTTCTTCATCCTGATCAACAACCTTTTTGGGCTTATACCCGGTTCGGCAAACGTTACCGGTAATACAGCCTTCACCGCCGTACTAGGGATTATTTCCCTGATCGTGATCCTGTTCAGCACCAATTCCCATTTCTGGGGGCACATTTTCTGGCCTCCGGGCGTGCCGCTTTTGGTGAAGATCATCCTGATCCCCGTGGAAGTAGCGGGTGTATTGATCATCAAACCAGCCGCATTGATCATTCGTCTTTTTGCCAACATGGTGGCCGGGCATATTATTATTTTAAGTTTTATTTCGCTGATCTTTATTTTTGGCGCGATGAATAAAGGGGCAGGCTGGGGCTTTTCGCCGATATCGGTCCTGTTCACTGTTTTTATCTATTTCATTGAGATATTGGTGGCGTTTATCCAGGCCTTTATTTTCACCAACCTCACAGCCGTGTTCATCGGCCAGTCTTTTGAGGGCGGGCACGATGATGTAGACGGGCACAAACACGAAGTAGTGTCCCCGATGTAGTATTTTTTTATTCACTATAAACACAAGTATCATGGATTTATTGAACATTCTGTTGCAGGTAGACGCAACTCCCGTAGTTGACACTTTCCAGAAGGGTTTTTCCCACATGGGTGGTGCAATCGGTGCAGGTCTTGCTGCAATCGGTGCCGGTATCGGTATCGGGCAGATTGGTAAAGGCGCAGTAGAAGCTATTGCCCGTCAGCCGGAAGCATCCAATGACATTCGTGCAAACATGATCCTGACTGCTGCGTTCGTAGAGGGTGTTGCCCTTTTCGCAGTTATCGCCGGATTATTGGCCGTTCTTAAATAAGGCCTGCACAACTCATTACTGCATCTGAAGCAAAGGGCGGAGGATGCAGTAATATTTTTCTTATGTTAAGTTATAAATGTTGAATGTTGAATTGAAGACATTTATAATTCAAAATTCAAAACTTAAAATTCAAAATATTAAAAATGGATCTTTTATTACCACATTTAGGATTGATCGTCTGGACAATTATCGCTTTTTTAGTTGTACTGTTCATTTTAAAAAAGTATGCCTGGAAACCGATTCTTAAAGGGCTGGACGACCGCGAAGCTACCATTGCCAATTCTATTGCCACTGCCGAAAAAGTGAAGCTGGAAATGGCTCAGCTGAAAAGTGAGAACGAAGAACTGCTGGTGCAGGCAAGGGAAGAAAGGGCAGCTATGCTCCGGGAAGCGAAAGAGATAAAAGATAAGATCATCAACGACGCAAAGGACGAAGCAAAAGTGCATGCAGCAAAGATCATCACGGATGCCCAGGCCAGCATTACCAACCAAAAAATGGCAGCGCTTACCGACCTTAAGAACCAGGTGGGTAACCTTGTTATAGAAGTGAGTGAGAAGATCCTGAGAAGGGAATTAAATAATAAAGCAGACCAGGAAAGATACATCAGGGAACTGGCGGAAGAGGTGAAATTAAATTAACAACACCTGATCCGAAAACGGAATAGGCTATAGTATAATAATTAACCTATCGTGAAAAATTGCCCGCAATTTTAGCGATACAAATCAAGCTCCCTTTACCCCGAAAGCATTCGGGGCAGGTGGGACAGGTAAATATGAACAATCCAAGATTAGCAGGCAGGTATGCAAAAAGTTTATTGGACCTGGCAATCGAGCAGAACACCCTCGAGGCAGTATTGGCTGACGTTAAGAAGTTAAACACGATTACCGGCGCTAACCGTGATTTTGCCGCTTTATTGCGCAGCCCCGTGGTGTCTTCAGATAAAAAAGGGAAGATCATCGAAGCAGTAATAGAAGGTAAAGTGAGCCAGCTAACGTTTTCATTTGTGCAGTTGCTTACCCGCAAGTCAAGAGAAAGTTTCCTGATTGAAATTGTAAAAGCATTTATTGAGCAATACAACGAACTGAAAAATATTCACAAGTTGAAGATCACTACAGCTGCACCTATCAGCGAAGAATTAAAAGCTGCTATCGTGGCCAAAGTGAAGGCCGATGCAGGGATAGAAAATATTGAATTGGAAACATTGGTGCAGGAAGAACTGATCGGTGGATTTAAAATGGAAATGGGCGGAAATCTCGTAGATGCTACCGTATTGCATGACCTGAAATTTGTAAAGAAACAATTTGCCGATAATGAGTATATCCAGAAGCTCAGGTAATTAAAAACTATACTAACTGTTTATTAAAGCGCTGCCATCAAAAGCAGCGTTTTTTTATTGCCCTCAATTGCATTCGAATAACCAGTGCCCTGAGCCGGCAAAAAAGCGGTATGCTTTTCAACTGAGCCGGAGCCGGGATTCTCCATCAAAAAATTTTCAGGTTACCGGCCTGGCAGGAAATGAAATAATTGAACTCCCTGTTATCCCGATCCCGGTAATAATTCCCAATCTCCGGGGGTGGCCGCTTACAGGAATACCCGAATCCGGTTTAATAACAGGGAGGATAAAAACTTAATGGCTAAGGACACTAATGACGAATGCAAAAGAACCGCTTTTAAACAGTTCCAAAAATTGCTTCCCGGTTGTTAGTATTTGATGGTGGATGTGCAAAGCACCAGGAAAAGTGGCAGGATGTGCAGGTACCGGTTCGTGGCGAAAAAGGAGGTAACTACAAGGGATAATCCTCCGGGTAATCCCGAAAAAACTGCAGTTGAAAATGATCTCGCGAAAAAGGATCGACAGACAAAGTCTTCAGTTTAAGCTATGATCAATAAAATACACCCAAACAATGTAGATTAAATTTAACCCCACAAAATTTTGCTTATCACCGGGGAAAATAAAAATCCCGTGCCTTAGCACGGGATATATGTTCAGGATGATTTTTTTTTAAAACTTGGTAATACCTGCGCTGGCTACGCGCTTACCGGAAGCATCCAATAACTCCAGGTAGTAAACACCTCCCGGAACTCCGCCGAGATCTACTTCCATCCGGTCGTATGGTGTTAACACCGTGTAGACCTTCGTGAATATTTTAGCACCCCTTGGATCAAACACATTGATGGTCCTCGCAAGTTGAAGTGATGGATCCGTGTAGAACCTCACCTGGAATAATCCATAGTTCGGGTTCGGGTAAACAAACAATCGTTGTGAAGGTGCACCTGTAATCACAAGGTCATTGGAGGTGTTATTACAACCATTACTGCTGTTTGCTATCGCCTTATAAGTTCCGATCTTATCAATAGTTACCACGTAAGTATTTGTGGTAACGCCGGCAACAGGCACATTGTCTTTAAACCACTGGTACGTATAGGTTCCCGCAGGATTAGGCGTAGCGGTGAGTGTTGCACCCATAGTGGGTGAAACGGTAGTGGTGCTGGCTGAAATAGTCACCGAAGGCAGTTGGCCTACAGTTAGTGTCGCGGCATTGGATGTTAACGTGCCACATGGTACGCCGGCCACCACAACCCTGTATTGGTTACCACTCAGCGAAGGCGTTAAAGAAGGTATACTTAAGCTGCTTGTGGTTTCGCCCGCCACAGGACTCCATGTGGTGCCGCCGTTTGTACTCAGTTCCCATTGGTAGGTCACACTTGTTCCGGTAGCCGTCACCCGGAAAGTTGCGGGAACCGGTGCACAGCCTACCTGGCTGGTGGGTTGGGTAACAATGTTTACCGAGCTGTTTACGGTAAGCGTGGCAACGTTGGTAAACAAATTACTCACACAATCACCGTTGAGGTTTGCGCGGTATTGGTTGGCATTCATTCCTGGCGTCACAGCAGGAAGGTTAAGCGTTGCAGAAGTGGCACCGGCTAAATTTGTGAAGCTGCTGCCACCATTTGTGCTCACCTGCCATTGGTAGGTCAACCCCGATCCGCTTGCGTTAGCACTAAAAGAAGCATCAAGCCCGGCACACAAGGTTGTGCTTACCGGTTGCTGCGAAATATTGATGGAATTATTAATAGTGAGCGTAGCTACGTTTGACGTGATGGCCCCCACCGTGCAGGTGCCATTGATGATCAACCTGTACCTGTTGCCATTCATTGCTGCAGTTACAGCAGTTAAGGCCAGGCTGCTGTTGGTTGCACCTGGTACATCTGTCCAGCTGGCACCGGCATCAGTGCTTACCTGCCATTGGTAAGTTAAGCCGGATCCGCTTACCACGCTGGTTAAAGTCGCATTGTTTCCCGTACAGGCAGTGGTGCTTGCCGGCTGGGTGGTAATATTCACTGCAGCATTCACGTTGAGCGTGGCAGCTGCAGAAGTTAATCCCCCGGCAACACAACTTGACATCACTACCCTGTAGCGGTTGTTGTTCATAGCTGCGGTTACACCGCTTAATGTTAATGTAGACCCGGTGGCAGCGGGGATGTTGGTCCAGGTTGTACCGGCATCGGTGCTCTGCTGCCATTGATAAGTAAGGTTTGTGCCGGTTGCCGTTACAGCAAAACTGGTATTGGTACCGCTACAAACGGTGACATTCGCTGGCTGGGAAGAGATCGCAGTCACATCACTTACCGTCAGTGTTGCTATGGAAGAATTCACACTGCTCGGGCAGGCGTTGCTTACCGTTGCGCGGTATTGGTTATTGTTCATCGCAGCAGTCACTGCGGGTAGTGTCAGGGTAGCGGTGGTAGCGCCGGTTACGTTTGTAAACGTTATTCCGCCGTTTGTGCTTACCTGCCATTGGTAATTTAATGCGGTGCCATTTGCAGTTACAGTAAATGTAGCATTTGTGCCGGAACACGCACTCAGGTTCAGCGGCTGGGCAGTGATATCTACGCCGGCATTTACTGTAAGTATGGCCGGGCTGGAAGTTAATCCGCCTGGTGAGCAACTGGAAAGGATCACCCTGTACTGGTTATTGTTCATGCCGATGGTTACTGTATTCAGTGGTAAACTGGCAGCAGTCGCACCGTTAATATCTGTCCAACTGGTGCCGCTGTTCGTGCTTACCTGCCATTGATAAGTTAAGGCTGTGCCTGTTGCAGTAACGCTGAATGAAGTATTATTTCCGGAGCAAACGGTTGCATTTACCGGCTGTTGGGAGATCACACTGGGGCTGGTGACTGTAAGAATTGCTATCGCAGAGGTTACACTGGATGGGCAGGCATTAGTCACGATCACCCGGTACCTGTGGTTGTTCATGGCCGTGGTTACAGCAGGCAAACTGAGCGTAGCAGCAGTAGCCCCGGGAATATTGCTGAAGGAAGCGCCGCCATCTGTGCTAAGCTGCCACTGGTAGCCGATAGCTGTGCCGGTTGCCGCCACCGTGAACGTTGCAGCGGAGCCACCACAAACCGTGGTGTTCACTGGCTGTGTGGTAATGGCTGCTGATGCATTTACTGTAAGTGTGGCCGCAGCAGAAGTAAGTCCTCCTGCAACGCAGCTGGATAACTGCACCCGGTATTGATAATTATTTAAAGCCGCTGTTACACTGCTCACAACGAGCGTGGCGTTTGTTGCGCCTGTTATTGGTGTCCAGCTTGAGCCATTATTGGTGCTTAATTCCCATTGGTAGGTAAGGTTGGATCCGGTGGCGGTTACGGTGAACGTGGCATTTGCCCCGGTACAAACGGTAATGCTTGTGGGCTGTGTACTGATTGCTGAAGGGTTAGTTACGGTCAAAACTGCCGCGGAAGAAGTAACCGTGGAAGGACAGGCATTACTTACCACAACCCTGTAACGGTTATTATTCATTCCTGCAGTCACCGCAGCCAGGTTTAACGTTGCCGTGGTCGCTCCTGCCAAATTGGTATATGTAGCACCTCCGTCTGTACTCACCTGCCATTGGTAACTTAAGGTGGTACCTGTAGCAGCTACAGAGAGGCTGGTGCCTGAACCCGCACATGCGGTAATATCAACCGGCTGCGTACTAATGGCCGCATTGGTGCATACTAAAGTTTGCGTGATAAGGGTCACCGTATCCCTGTACAGGAGTCGTGTGCCGCCGCTGTTGAAGAAACTTGTACGCATATTTACAACAGCTTCGTTTTTTACCAGGATATCATCCACATACCAGCCGGGGGCACTTTCTAAAAGGTCCGAATAAAAAGCCCAGCGAAGTTTTACGGGCGATCCTGCATAACTGCTCAGGTTCACCTTGGTGTTCATGAAACCGGTTGTTTGCCCCGTGAAAGCGGGTTTGCCTGAGATCGGTATGCCATTCGTGGCATCGATCGATGAGTTGTAATACCCCGTAATAAATTTATTGCCGAGGTCAGTCCAACTGGTGCCGTTATCTGTACTTATTTCTATCACCCCGCCGTCGAAGCCTGGCTCGGTACTGAAACTATGCCAGAAAGAAAGCGATGATTGGTTTGCACCCAGCGTTATGTTATTTGTCGTGGTTAAGAGTTGCTCAGATACGCCTACAGGGTCCGGGGTAAACATCGCGTTTGGAGGGCTGTTGCTCTGGCCGGTACTTACTGACCAAACTGAAGTTGTAGTGGATGTAGGGGTAAGCGTTGCCGGTACGGTGGAGGTGGTTACCTGCTCGTCCAGGTAAGTGGTGGGAGCATAGTAGCTACCCGTATTCACATTCACCGTCAATACATAATTTTGTGTGCCGGCTGCAGCAAAATTCACAGGAAAACTAACTACCCTCGTGCCGGCATTGTAGTTACCGCCGGATACGTAAGTAACATTCGCCGGAAGCGTGTCTGTGAGCAGGTAATTACTTACCGGTCCGCAGGAAACTACTTTCTTGGTATAGATGATATTCTGTCCCTCGGGAACCTGTGTTACGTTTTGGGTAAGAGTTACATTAATATAAGCAGTAAAGTCAGGGCTTTGATCGGTTACACTTGCTGCAGAACCCTGGGATGCAAAAGCCCCCATTCCTCTTTTCCGGAATGCTTCCCTGATTGCACAACTATACAAACCACCGTACAACAACTGGTCAGCTTTCAGGATGGCATCCCTGCCATCTATAAAACCGGGATTGCAAGGCTGAAGTTTCATCCCTTCTGTTACCAGTTTAAGGGCAATAATATTTCCACCGGTGCCGTTGGCATTGTAAATGTTCGGTGTTATGCTGTTTACCTGCTGGATAATATTCCAGGTCATATCCCACAAAGTTGCGCACCAGGTCTCACCGCGGTCGTGCTGGCTGGTTGGCATATTGCCCATATACACCTGGCTGTTTACTGAAAAGTCAGTACAGTATTTAAAATGTCTAATGCCGGTACCCGGCGTACTGCCGGCAAAAAGATTGTCGCCATTTAAAGCATAGAGCCCAATGCTCCTCGGTGTGGTGAATCCTGTATTTACGTTAGAAGCAGCCCAGTTCTGGGTAAGCATCAATGCAAAATAATCGCTCCAGCCTTCTCCCATTTGTTCTGCGTTGGAGAGGCAGGTATTGGTAGCTGTGTCACCCGTAAGCCTGTTACTGATACCATGAGTGAATTCGTGAACAACGATCCCGTTGTCTACATCGCCGTCCAACTCGAGATTGGATAGAGTTACATTCACATTGTTGGCTAGTTGAGCTTTGATGAGCACCCCGTCTGCCTGGGTGATCATGACCGCAGGTATCGTTATGGTGTTGTCCGTACCTCCCATGATAAGTGGCGGGTCGCCGGCAATATTATTCACCATTATCACGGCAACTGCGCCTGCGTCCTGGGCATTTTTTACTTTGATCACAAAGGAACAGTTGCCACGGTCAATCAGCGCAATTTTTCCTGTTAGTGTATTTGCCGGGGCTGCGCATGCTTCATGCATGGTGCCGGTTGCATCGTCATTATAATATACAACCTGTGCTGTCACCGGCCCTACGGCGGCAAGTTTGTTTGCCGTACTGAAATCACTTTCTGCAATAACATATGCCCGTGCAATGGAAGCAGGAGTATTCACCGTCATTTTCAGTTCACCATCCCATAAGAACATCTGCATCCTGGGGGTTGTTCCATCCACGGTTGGCAGAAAATTCGCGTTGTTATTGCCATTGCCATCCTGGGCCTCTGCTCTCAGGTAGTCATTACCTGCTCCGCCCCTGCCCTGGTTGTTTGCCTGGAAATTCCCGTTCACTTCGTCAAATCCGTATTGGTAGGTAACGTCATGTATGATATTGGTCCAGTAAAAAAGAT
>JAKFCK010000501.1:0-2383 GCA_036676685.1 Chitinophagaceae bacterium
AGGAAAGCGATGAATTTTTCCGTGGCTTTTTTGCGATGGCTATACATTGTTTTTTCCCCGATTGTCATTTCGGCAAATGTTTTATCAGCACCTTCGGGAACAAAAACCGGGTCATAACCAAAACCCTGGGATCCCCTTTTGGCTTCAATGATTTTTCCGGGACAGATCCCTTCAAACTGGTATTCCCTGTTATCCAACACGAGGGAGATAACTGTGCGGAACTGCGCCTGCCGTTCGCTGATGCCATCAAGCTCTTTCAGCAATTTGATGATATTATTTTCAAAATTAGCTTCGTCGCCTGCATAACGGGCACTTTTTACACCAGGGGCACCATTTAAAATAGTTACTTCCAGCCCGGTATCTTCGCTAAAACAATCTCCGCCCGTGAGGCGGTGAATAACCGAAGACTTTTCCCTGGCGTTTTCTTCCAGGGTGGCATGCGGTTCTGGGATATCTATATCGATACCCGAATCCCGTAGCGTTTTTATTATAAACTTATCGCCGAGAATATGCCTGATCTCGTTGGCCTTGTGTTCGTTATTGGTGGCAAAAATTAAAGATTTCAGCTGCATCCTGTTCGGTTATTTTGAAATGTATTTTTGGAGGCAGGTCCATAATTCCTTTTTCTGTTCTTTATTCTCGGCCAGCTGGCTAAGGGACGGCGCACTGATATAGGTCTGCCCGTTATATTGCTGCAGCTGGAAATATGGGAAATGAAGAGGGAACTGTAAATCTGCGGGAAACACGCCAAATAAAAAGATAGCCACCGGTTCAAAATTCTCCATCAGGCTTTCATAGCGGATGGCCGTATTGGTATGATAATTTACCAGGGCCACATCAGCCAGCGATAATTTGCAGGCGGTTAAGATGCCTACCAGTAAACCGAGATCCGGGTCCGGTAAAAAAGCCGTTCCGGGGGCATTAACAACGATGAGTATGTTTTTCTCGTTTTTGCCCAGGTAAGACACCGATGCAACGGGCTGTAAAGCAGGATCTTTTTGCACACCGTCCAGCTGGAATAAGGTTTTTTTATAAAATTGCTGTACTAAAAAAGGACTTAGCTGAATATTGTCTAAACTCATGAAAGCGTTTTTTACTGCCCTGATATTTTCGTTTCTTTGCAGTAAAATTAATGATTATGATAGCAGCTGCAGATTTTATTATCACTAAGGCAGAAAGGAGTAAACTGAAAGATATTAACCTGGAAAATATCCCTTTTGGTAAATATTTTACGGACCATATGCTGGAAGTCGATTACGAAGACGGGGAATGGAAAACACCGGAGATCAAACCTTATCAGCCACTTGTTCTTGAGCCTTCTTTGGCTGCTATTCATTACGGGCAAGCAATTTTCGAAGGCATCAAAGCCTACAAAAATCCCCAGGGAGAAGCGCAGGTTTTCCGGCCATTGGATAACTTCCGGCGGTTCAATATTTCTGCTCAAAGAATGCAAATGCCTGAAATTCCGGAAGATATTTTCATGGAGGGTATAAAACAATTGATCAAACTGGATATCAACTGGATCCCGACTCAACCGGATCATTCCCTGTATATCCGGCCCTTTATGTTCAGCAGTGATGAAATGATTGGTGTAAAACCAAGTGATAAGTACAAATTCATGATCATTCTAAGCCCGACCGGTCCTTATTATGCCACACCCATGCGGATCTATGTAGAAGAGCAGTTCGTGCGTGCGGTGCCGGGCGGTATAGGTTATGCAAAAGCCGCGGGCAACTATGGCGCTGCCATGTTTGCTACTGCCGAAGCAAAAAAGAAAGGTTACGACCAGGTGTTGTGGACGGACGCCTTTGAGCATAAGTACGTGCAGGAATGCGGCACCATGAATGTGTTTTTTATTATTGGGAATACAGCCATTACCCCGGATCTTGGCCAGGGCACCATACTTGCAGGGGTCACCCGGGATAGCGTGATCCAGGTACTGAAAGATATGGGTTATGCAGTAGAGGAGCGATTACTGAGCATTGACGAAGTAATTGAAGCGCATAAGGCCGGAACCCTAAAAGAAGTGTTTGGCACGGGTACAGCAGCCACCATTTCATTGATCCGGGAGCTGAGGTACAAGGATTATGTGATGGAATTTGACGTAAACAGCTGGAAAGCCGCCCCGGAAGTGAAAACCCGGTTGAACAACATCCGCTACGGTAAGGCCGCGGACACTCATCACTGGATGGAAAAGATTGGATGAAATAGTATGCTATTTATACCTGTTAAACCGCCCCCGTGGCGGTTTTTCATTAAAACAACAAAAAAAACCAATATTTTTTTGAATTCTGTTTCTTTATTAAACCATAATACATACCTTTGCCGTCCGAAAAAAAAGGTTAATTAATGCCAACTATTCAACAATTAGTAAGAAAAGGGA
>JAKFCK010000502.1:0-13471 GCA_036676685.1 Chitinophagaceae bacterium
CGCGGGCCCGGTCGCCCATCGCCGATGGATGTCTTTCGGCCGGATCACCTACCGGAAGGCGATCCACTCAGCGTTTACGCCAATCATCACCAGATCAGCCTAAGCGCGGCACTGGCTACGACTTTTCCCACAGTCACATTGCTTGTCGGCGAGGGAGCATTCCGTGTACTCGCTTCGCGGTTCTTGCAATGCCAACCACCTGTTCGGCCATGCTTGGCGGAAAATGGCGCGGTTCTTGGTGCGCATCTTGATGGAGAGATGTTGGTGGAGAGCTTGCCCTATCCTGCCGACATGGCAAGGTTGGACTGGGCCGTCAACCGGGCGACGACGGCACCTCATGAGGGGCTTTCGATACAGATGTATTGAGTGCACTGACCGCTGATCAATTGCTGCGTGGCTTTGATTCCTCTGGTGAAGCCAACGCAAGCTTCCGCGCAAAATGCATCATAAGTGAGTCAGAGCCCCTTTTGCGCGCCGATTGAGGGTCCCGATTGCATGCTGATTGACAGAAAGATCGCGCAGCTGAACGTGGCCTGCCTACCGTTTCTTCTGGAATCGCCAGCTTTCAAAATCACGCAATGACTTCTCATCGGTCGGCGGATAGAGGCCAATGATCGACCGGCCCTTAAGAACCTCTTCGGTTACGAATGGGAACTCACCAAAAGCCCGGCAGGTGCCCACCAGTGGAAACCTAAAGGGGATGCCGGCGCTGGTTTGGTTCCGGATGCACACGATTCTTCTAAACGGCATGCACCGTTTATGCTTACAACTGACCTTTCATTAAGGATAGATCCTACATACGAAAAGATCTCCCGGCGTTTCCTGGAGAACCCTGCAGAATTTAATGATGCTTTTGCCAGGGCATGGTTCAAGTTAACCCATCGTGACATGGGCCCGATCAGCCGTTACCTCGGCCCGGAAGTACCCCAGGAAGAACTGATCTGGCAGGACCCTGTTCCGGCAGCCACTCAACCTTTGATCGATCATAATGATATCAACTCCTTAAAGGAAACAATATTAAATTCCGGGCTTTCGGTTTCCCAACTGGTATCTACAGCCTGGGCATCCGCATCCACTTTCCGTGGTTCTGACAAACGTGGCGGTGCCAACGGTGCACGCATTCGACTGGCCCCACAGAAATATTGGGAGGCCAACAATCCTGCTGAACTTGCTAAAATATTGGATACCCTGGAAGGCATCCAATCGGCTTTCAATAACGGCGATAAGAAAGTTTCCCTGGCAGACCTTATCGTATTGGGTGGATGTGTAGGCGTGGAAAAAGCTGCTAAAGATGCGGGCTTTAATGTGACCGTGCCATTTACACCCGGCCGCACGGATGCCACTGCAGAGCAAACTGATGTGGAATCATTCGCCGTGCTTGAACCACAGGCAGACGGTTTCCGCAATTACTCCAAACAGCGCCTCACTTTATCCCCGGAAGAAATGCTGATCGATAAAGCACAACTGATGACACTTACCGCACCGGAACTAACGGTACTGGTTGGGGGCATGCGTGTGCTGGGCACAAATTTCGGTCAGACCAAACATGGGGTGTTCACCGATCGCCCGGGTTTGCTCACGAATGATTTTTTCGTGAACCTGGTTGATTTTGGCACTACCTGGAAGGCCGCTGCAGGGTCTAAGGAAGTATTTGAAGGCCGTGACCGCAAAACAGGACACCTGAGGTGGACCGGGACAAGGGTTGACCTGATCTTTGGTTCTAATTCCGAGCTCCGCGGCATTGCTGAGGTGTATGCATGCGCAGATGCACAGGAAAAATTTGTAAATGACTTTGTTTCCGCCTGGACCAAGGTGATGAACCTGGATCGTTTTGAACTGGCTTAATCCGGTTCCATAATATTTAGTACGAGGTGGCCCGGAAACGGGCCACTTTTTTTAGGTGCCTGGCCACTAAGAACAATATTCAATCAGAAAATTCTTCCGGCTCATAAGAGTATATAATTCATAAGGCGTTGCGGTGGCCTGACTCCTCGTCCGCTCAAAGGTGTCTGGCCACTAAGAACAATATTCAATCAGAAAATTCTTCCGGCTCATAAGAGTATATAATCATAGAGGGTTGTAGTGGCCTGACTCCTCGTCCGCTCAAGGTGTCTGGCCACTAAGAACATTGCTGGGATAAAATATTCTTCCGGTTAAGAAATTTCCGCCGAACTAAAGGTTTTTCCCAGTGGCCTGACTCCTCTTCCGCTCAAAGGTGTCTGGCCACTAAGAACAATATTCAATCAGAAAATTCTTCCAGCTCATAAGAGTATATAATCATAGAGGGTTGTAGTGGCCTGACTCCTCGTCCGCTCAAAGGTGCCTGGCCACTAAGAACAATATTCAATCAGAAAATTCTTCCGGCTCATAAGAGTATTTAACTTATAAGTCGTTGCAGTGGCCTGACTCCTCTTCCGCTCAAAGGTGCCTGGCCGCTAAGAACAATGCTGGGATCGAATATTCTTCCGGTTAAAAAATTTCCGCCGAACCAAAGGTTTTTCGCAGTGGCCTGACGTCTACAACACCCACTCCGGCCTCACAAAATGACAGGTATACCCGTAAGGATTTTTCCGGAGGTAATCCTGGTGTTCTTCTTCCGCTTTCCAGAAATCGGAGGCGGGTACTACTTCGGTGACAATTTTCCCCGGCCACTTGCCGGAGACTTCCATTTCTTTGATCAACTTCTCAGCCGTTTCTTTTTGCTGTTCATCCAGGTAAAAAATAGCAGACCTGTAAGATAATCCCATGTCATTCCCCTGCCTGTTTAATGTTGTGGGATCATGTATCTTAAAAAAGAATTCCAGCAAACCACGATATGATAAAATGGAAGGATCAAACATTATTTCTATACCTTCTGCATGAGTGCCATGATTACGGTAGGTGGCATTGGGCACGTCCCCGCCTGTATACCCTACTACTGTTGACAACACGCCGGGGAGATTGCGGATCAATTCTTCCACACCCCAAAAACAGCCGCCGGCTAATATCGCTTTTTCCATTTTCCATTTTTTTTGTTGCAGCAAAGTTAAGTGTTGATGAGGTTATTACCGGGTACTACATGGTGCATCCGAAATCCCGCCAAATGCTTTCTAATGCCCCGGTACCTGTGGCAACTTTCTCATCTTATGATTTTCTTTACCGTAACGCTATCGTAAATTTTGTTTTCGTAATAGTAGCATTGCCAGTACAATTATCCATGTCATAAAAACCGCAATGTTCACGCGTTCCCAAATACCGATGCCAGGTGTGGATAAATTGGCGTTGACACCCGGGGATTCTATTCCTATCAAAATACCAAATACGATAAAGAGGATAAAACTGATCATGGTATACACCCGGAATGTTTTGCCCATAGCTGCTGCACCATATCCCATGATAAGCATATTGAAGAGTAGTGTGATCATTGCCCAGGTTATATGGAGCGTATCAGTCAGTGTTCCTCCACCGGCAGCCAACACTTCACGTTGGTGCATTGGTGGCCAGAAAAAATTGAAAATGCTGTGAATAATTATTAAGTACCCCATAATCCGCAGGTTTCGATGGCCTTTGCCCGATTGTATTGCACCCCATCCAAAAGCTGCATACAAAAGTGGGTACAACGTGCCCAGCAGCACCCACAAAATCCTGGTTGGGGCATCTATAGCAGATAACTCGCTGATGGTTTGTGTAACAGCGCTATAATTCGCGTCATGCACTGGTACTATAATATTCATAACGAGGTACCACAAAGAAGAAAGTATGCCACAGGTAAGAAAAAATTTTCGCATAGGCGCTGCTTCGTGCCGCAAAGCTATCAGGGGCAGAACAACAACCCAGCCCATCAAAACAGGTATGCCCCACATGCCGTGCAACCAATGTAATTCCTGCAAAATGATGATTTCCACAACGAACCATATATACAGTCCTCCCAGGGCAAGGCCTGCTATCAGCCAGTCGGAAGGCCTTTTACGAAGCACCACGATAAAAGCGAGCATAGTTAACATTCCCAGGGCAAAGAGGATAATGCCAGGCACAAGGAAATCGCTAAACACGCCATGCATCATCTCAACGGGCATTTGCATGTACCGCCCATCCGGGGCGAGCACCAACAGGAGCCCTCCAACTATGGCGCCCAGGCCTTCATAAACGAGAATACAAAGCAGGAGCAGCCGTTGCCATTTAACTTGTTCAACTGCGTGCAGGTCTATATTTTTCGGGGTATGAGCCAGTGTTTGTTCCATTGTATTTTTTTGAGTGGATGTGAACCCAAATTGTACTTTTCAGCCTGGCATTTGTACGGTATAACAAGACACATAAAACACCGAAGAAATTATGCCGGGTGAGCAAAACTTTTTGGGCAATATTTTATGTTTTGTAATTATTAGCAAAGAAAGAAATACAGGCCCGTGGAAGCAATGACGTCCGTCATTCATTCTACTGCCTGTAAGCAATGCAAAAATGTAGCTACCCCGGTTTTCCCCGGCCAAAGTTCCGGGCCTTAAAATAATATCACATCCAGGTCGGGCTTAAGGCCTAAATAGACCTGTGCCGCAGTTTCATAGCGGCTCTCGTTCACAAAGCCGTGTTGGCGGATCACCTGCGCATCCGAAAAATAATGGGCCAGCTTGCTACGTGTATAGATCCCGGTACTTCCGGCGGCAGAATACATCATATCCACTGCCCTTGCGCAACCCTGGTTGGTATGTGCGGCGGCAAGCAGCAGACCAGCCTTTTCTTCATCAGGCAGTTTTTCGCCTGCGAGTGTTTTGTTCCATGCACCGGTTATTTTTTCGTAAAGGTATGCCCGGCAGGATTGTACCAATGCTTCCGCTTCTCCTAATTTTCGCTGTACCAAACCTCTTTCACGCAAAGGGGTAACAGAACCCAGCGGGGTTTTCCTGTCTGCCAGTACCTTAAACTCATTAATAGCGTTGCGGGCCACTGCAAGGGCTACCGGTGCAATAAGGCAGTCAATGGCTATGCCTGCAGCAGGGTATTGGTAGAGCCTGCTTTCGTAATGAATATTAGGTTCAAATCCAGGCACAAGCGGAAAAAACAAGTGATCGGGTACAAACACATGATTAAAGGCAACATCGTTGCTGTCGGTGGCATGCATGCCCAGTGTGTACCAGGTATCGATGATCTCGCAATCCCTTGTTTTCATGAAAGCGCCGATAATTTCCGGGAAACCATTATTCATTTTTACCTGGTCGTTTTCCATCACCAGGGCCGTCACAAAAATCCATTGGCTTTCATGAACATTACTGAATAACGGGCCGCTGCCATTGATCACATAACCTCCATGCACCCGCGCTGCTTTTTTAGGCGGGTGAAATGCGGCTGCAATAAAAGTATTGGGGCCGGTACTAAAAATTTCTTCAATACCTTTTTTCGGGAGCCTCCCACCCCACCAGGTAGTGGTGTTGGCTACCATTAACGACCATCCCGCAGCGGTATTATGCTTCGCGACTTCCTCAACTACTGAAGCCATTGTGACGGGATCTACTTCCAGGCCTCCTAATGATTTGGGTAATAACATCCTGAAAAAACCTGCCTCCTTCAATGCTTCAAAAACCGGGCGGGAAAGTCTACGGTTGTTCTCTTCCTCGTTAATGTACGGGCTGATAACTGGCCCCAGTTTAGTAGCGGTTTGTAACAGGTCTTTTTCTATTGCCGGGGAGGCGGTTACTGTTAAAGTTTCCATACAAATAAGTTTTAGTAAAGAAAAATATCGATACAGAAAACAGGTAAAACTTCTTTCCAGAAGTGGAGCATTTTATACTTCTTATGAGTACGGTTGTAGCTACTAAGTTAATTCAAATCTGTTTGAAATACTATCAATATTGCCACAAATATGGAAAGGTAAATTAGCATTAAAGGCAGCCAAAATAAGGGAAGATAACATCAGGGGCCCGGCTTAAATTTTTACCCCAGGTCTACTCGGAAATAACTTCGCCTTGCTGCCGGTTAAAGCCGCATTATTAATTTATTCCCGGGGCTCCGATGTGGCCCGGATTTTTCGATATATAATTAATCGGGGCGTATTTTTAATTTGCATACTGAAAGCTCGTTTATTGCATCACCCTGTTTCGTTCATGCAAATGATTCACTTCATATGGCTCCTGCTTTTGTGTTGCTGCTGTAAACTGGTATTTTCACAAGACCCCGGCCGGGATTCCTTCCCCCCGCTTCGGGCAATGGTTACAGGTGTGCAATACGGGAGCATTTTTGCACATAGCGTGTCTGTGCAGAACACCGCGGGATCCAATCCGCTGGGCATAGAATTCCAGCTGATGAAACAAAAAGTAAACCGTAAGGCTTACAATCTTTGTCGCTGTTATCCAAAACAATCCCTGTTAGCCGCAGCCTATACCCTGGACAATGAAGTGCTGGGATGGAGCGCCATGGGGGCATACCTGCTGGAACCCACTTACCGTATAAACAACCGGTTATTCTTCAGCATGCGGGGGGCCTTTGGCTTGGGTTATGCTTCCGACAAATATGACGCAATTACGAATCCCGCCAACCAGAGTTATAGCACTACATTAAATACCTACCTGCTGTATGGCCTCGGGCTACAATGGCAATTGAGCCGCCGATTGGCCCTGCAACTCACGGGCAATTTTCAACATATCAGTAATGGCGGGTTAAAAGAACCCAACAAAGGTGTAAACTGGCCAACTGCCGGGCTTCACCTGGTGCGTTATCACAAACCCCTGCAGCTGTACCGGGGCAGCCGGCAAAAAGATACTTCCTGGCGCAGCCTCCCGTGGCGAAAGGACCTTGCCCTGTACGGCATTGGCAAGCGATGGATCAGCAGCAATGGCTTAAGCAAACGGCAGCCCGTTGTGGGTGTGATGGCACAGATCGGCAAACAGGTAGGCACCATCAACCACCTTGCTGTGGGTGCAGAATGGAGTTATGATGATGTTGTTTACAAAAAACTAAGGGATGATTCTATACTGGGCTCAGCACACAAAGGCGCAGTGATGGTAGGGCATGAATTCCTGCTGGCGAAGTTTACTTTCAGCCAGCACCTGGGCGTGTATGTTTATAAGGATGATCCATATGCTGACCCCTGGTTTCACCGGTGGGGATTGTTGTACAGGGCGGGTAAACATTTTGGGTTTGGACTGAACCTGAAAGCGCACCGTCATGTGGCTGATTATATCGATCTGCGGCTGGTATACAGCTGGCGGTAACAAAATTTATTCTTTTGTTGATCCCCCTGCAACAATAGTAAAGTTGGCGCAAGTAAAAGAGTAATGCTTCTACTAAAGTTACCTCTTTAGGGGGCAGGGGGCTGGTCTAGTCCGGCACCGGGAACAAAAAATGTTCAGAGGTTTTCACCTTTCTTTTTCCAAGCCGCATGGGACGTTTAAGCAGGTTTGAATTCATGATGTATTTTGAATCATTCCCGTGAATAAAAAGGCAGGTACCATTTTTAATTTTATCGATGATCGGTTTATACAGCTCAGGTGATAAGGCCGGGCAGCCCAGGCTGCGGCCGATATACCCCTGGCTTTTTACCACTGCTTCACTTACATAATCTGCGCCGTGCACCACGATGTCGCGTTCCCTGGCGTTATTGTTAAACCCGATCTCCTGTCCTTCCAGGCGCATGGAATAACCGTGTTTGCCGGAATAGGTTTGCGAAGTAATATAGAAGCCCACGCTGCTTTTAAAACTTTCTGATTCATTGGAAAAATGAAGTGTTTTCTCCAGGCCCGAATTCCTGCCGTGGGCAACGTAAGTAACAAACAACAGTTTGCTGTTTTTCATATCTAAAATAAAAAGTCTTTTCCGGCCGGAGGGGGTGCTCATATCTGCAATCGATAAAATATCATCGTTGGCCAGTTTGTTTTTTGCTTTTAAGGCATTGTAACCAATAATGGCATAATCAAAAGCGCGCCTCCCTAAACCCAGCCGGCCCAGTTGCAGTTTATTGAATAAGGAATCATATTTGGTAAGCCCGCTGTCCTGGGTGGAAGTGGAAACAGGTGTAACAGGAATCGGTGTCTGCGCAGCATTTGCTGTAAAGCCGATGACAGTAATCATAAGAAAGCCTAAGCCTTTTAGTACATACTGCCTGCCGGTATCTGTTCTGATCATTACTAAAGATAGACTATTCAGATTTGGCGTGTTCACGGGCGCCTGGCATCGGGGGGGGGCGATAACCAACACCCTATTCCTGGAATCATTCTTTAAAGAAGAACGAAGGTTTGTAAAACTTTTCTCCCGGGGGCGACCGCCTGTCGTTTTAAAATGATCGTTTATTCCTTTTTTGAATAAAACAAACCCTGGCCTAGTATTTCTCGATCCAGGAGAAATGTTTTTTATAAACATCCTGCTTGTGCTCCTGTATGTATTTTAGAAAAGCGCCTGCCACAACCGACATCTTTTTTTGCTTCAACCATATCAAACGCCAGTTTTCCACCAGGGGTAATCCCTGTACCGGGATAATTTTGATGTCGTTGGCTTTCAGTTCATTCTTAATACTGAGCACAGACTGGATAGAAAAGCCTAGGCCTGCAATTACCGCCTGTTTCACCGCCTCACTGGATGTGAGTTCAAACCTTACTTTAGGAATAATCTGTGCCTTTTGAAAATATTGCTGCATGATAACCCTTGTTCCCGATCCTTCTTCGCGGTAGATAAGCGGTATTTTGTCAAACACGGATTTATTCATCTTCTTCGTGATCAGGATATCAGTATCTGATGCACTGGTCAAAAAAAGTTTATTAGGCAACAAAATTTCCTGCCCGATATCCATGTTTGATGGAAGCACGGATACCAGGGAAAAATCGACCTCGTTGTTCTGAAGACTATCGATCACCTTCGCCTTATTGGTTACATCGATCATAAGATCAATGGTGGGATTTGAGTGCAAAAAACTTTTAAGATAATAAGGCATTACATATTTTCCCGTGGAAGCAACAGAGATTTTCAGTTTCCCTGACAACATCCCCTTAAAACTTTGCGTCCGGTAATTTATATTGGCCACTTCCTGCAGGATCTTATCTGCAATCTGGTAAAGCTCTTTACCAAATTCTGACACATATAGCTGCCTCCCTATCACTTCGGTCAACGGGATGTCAAACTGGTCCTGCAGGTTTTTCAGTTGTATGGAGACTGCAGGCTGAGTCATGTTCAATTCCGCTGCTGCCTTCGTAACACTCTGGTTTTCTACCACAGCCATAAAAACCTTTAATTGGTGGAAGGTATAATTCATAAATTATGTTTATGTATATTATAATAAAGATAAATGAATCTTTATGAGTAGATACCTGCAATTTTGCTTTTTAATCAAAAAAGAATAATCAGCAGAGTATGTTAAACAAAATGTTTTGAAAAACGTTAATTTATCACACAAACTAATGTTTGCAATAGTATGAGCCTGTATAATACTCCCCGCCTGCAGGTTATGCGGGGCCGGCGTTAATTAACTAAAACAATCATAAAACATTCTCAGGATGATCATTCGTAAGAGTGCAGCTATAGGGCATTCTCTAAAAAGATTATACCGGATCCTGCTGCTGGACAGGCAGGACATTTCTACGATCTATGTGCTTGCATTCCTGGCCGGCCTGGTGCAACTGTCGTTACCCTTAGGTATCCAAACCATTATAAGTTTTGTGATGGCTGGTTCCATTTCCACGTCTATTATTGTGTTGATCCTGCTGGTGGTTTTTGGCACCTTTTTGAGCGGCCTGCTACAGGTAAAACAACTGGAGATCATTGAAAAACTTAAGCAAAAACTGTTTTTAAGATATGGGCTTGAGTTTAGCGACCGGCTGCCAAAGCTCAACAATGAAAAACTGGATAATTTTTATTTGCCCGAACTGGTCAATCGTTTTTTTGATACCATTTCATTGCAAAAGGGCCTGGAAAAATTGTTGCTGGATCTACCGGCCGTTATCATCCAGATCCTGTTGGGGCTTATATTATTATCATTTTACCACCCGGTGTTTATCGTGTTTGGGGCGGTGCTGCTGCTCATCATAGCACTGATCCTGCGTTTTACGTCACCCCAGGGCCTTGCATCGGCGATAGAGTCCAGCGACTATAAATACCAGGTAGTAGCATGGCTGCAGGAAACTGCAAGGGTGGTAAAATCATTCAAATATTCAAAAAGCAATTTACAGGTAATAAAAACTGACGCCCTCATCAGCGGCCACCTCGGTGCCCGCACCAGGTATTTTAAAATTCTATTGATACAATTCTGGAGCCTGATCAGCTTCAAGATAATTATCACGGCCGCCATGTTAATCGTGGGAACCGTGTTGCTGGTGAACCAGCAAATAAATGTAGGGCAGTTTATCGCCGCAGATATCGTGATCATCACCATCATAGCATCCGTGGAGAAACTCATCTTAAGTTTAGACAAAGTATATGATGCGATGGTATCAGTTGAAAAACTGGGCAAGGTGGCGGAAGCTGAGATCGAAACAGGGGGCAGCTATATGCTGGAAAATATTCCACGCGGCGTTTCGGTACAATTCAACAATACCAGCTTTGCTTACCCGGATGGCAAAACAATTTTGCGTGACGTAAACCTGGATATCGCTCCCGGTCAAATGGTGTTGATAACCGGCGGTTCGGGTTCGGGCAAATCTTCCCTGTTAAGATTACTCACCGGCGCCTACAGAAATTTTCAAGGCAATATTTTCATCGACGGCCAGCCAATTAAAAACTACGATCTGCAGAGTCTTCGAACCGCAACAGGGGTGTTGCTGAGCAGCCAGGACATTTTTCATGGAACACTTTGGGAGAATATTACAATGGGCAACCCAGCCATCAGTTTCACCGAGGTAAATAAATATATTGACATCACGGGGCTGACCACTTTTGTGCAAGCTGATCAGCAGGGATTGGAAATGCAGGTTGACCCTGTCGGCAAACGCCTTCCCAAACAAATTCGTCAAAAGATATTACTGATCCGTGCCATCACGGGCACGCAGCGCCTGCTGTTGCTGGAAGAGCCCTTCCAGGACCTTGAAGCAGCAACGAGGCAAACCATATTAGAAATGCTAAAGGCAAATAAAAATACAACTGTCATCATTGCTTCGGAGGATACAGGCATCGCTAAGGAATGTGATGTGGTATTAAACCTGGAGCAACAACCCGTTTAAAAGTTTTTTGCAATGGAAAATTTTATAACAGCTAATATCGAGGAGCAATCGCAAAAAAATCCTTTACAGTCTTTTAAAGCCGTTTATAAGATCAACAAAAAAGGAAGCATTAAAAAATGGCTTTGGGGTATGATGATCCTCCTGCTGTTAATTGTTTTTTTACCGTGGACCCAAAACATCCGTGCAAGGGGTTCAGTTACTACACTAAGGCAGGAGCAAAGGCCACAGGAAGTGAATACGATCCTGGCGGGAAAGGTCCTGAAATGGTATATAAAAGAAGGGGATTATGTACAACAAGGGGACACCATTTTACAACTGGGCGAAGTGAAGGTGGAATATTTAGATCCTGAATTATTGAACAGGACACAACAACAGATAACCGCCAAACAACAAAGCATTGCAGGATACAAAAGCAAGGCCGGTACCGCGGACGCTCAAACCCAGGCGCTTTTTCAGGCCCGGGTTTTAAAGTTGCAGTCGCTGGAGAACAAAATGCAGCAGCAACAACTAAAAGTCACCAGCGATAGCGTGGACCTGGTTGCAGTTAATAACGAACTGGCCGTTTATAAAAGGCAACTGGATGCAGCAAAAGTAATGCTGGACAGCGGCGCTATTTCCCTTGTTGATTTTGAAAAAAGACGGATCAATTATCAAAATGCCGGCGCTAAGAAAATAAGTGCAGAAAATAAATTATCCCAGGCAAGGCAGGAATTGATAGTGTTGCGAATAGAAATAAACAGCACGGTGCACGAATACTCGGAAAAAATATCAAAGGCGGAAGGTGATAAGTTTTCATCCATTTCCAATGCTGCAGCTACGGAAGCCGATGTAGCAAAACTGGAAAATACCTATGCGAGTTATGATGCAAGAAACAAACTGTACTACATAAGGGCACCCCAAAGCGGGCAGGTGATCCAGGCAAAAAAAGCAGGTATCGGGGAGATCCTGAAGGAAGGAGAAATGATAGTGGAAATTGTACCGACCAACATACAATATGCTGTTGAGATGTTTGTAGAACCGATGGACCTGCCCCTGATCAACATCGGCCAGAAGGTCCGTTTTGTTTTTGATGGTTTTCCCGCGATTGTATTTAGCGGCTGGCCGGAAAACAGCTTTGGTACATTTGGCGGCAAAGTATCTGCCATAGAAACCGCGGTGAGTAACAACGGAAAATTCAGGGTGTTGGTGGCAGAGGACCCGGCTGACAAAAAATGGCCGGCACAACTCAGAATGGGAGGCGGCGCAAGTGGAATAACCCTGCTGAAAGATGTGCCCATCTATTATGAACTCTGGAGGAACATCAACGGTTTTCCCCCGGATTATTACAAACCAGTTCCAGGTGACAATAATAAGGATAACGTAAAATAATGTGACGAATGACAGCATACAGCCATAATTGTTTGGATGGAATATGGAAGAAGGGAATGACAGGCCCCCTTTCGCTTTTTAATGCTGCAGGTTTTAGATACACAACCATCATTTTGTTGTGCCTGTTGGGTATATATAAAGGCGAAGCGCAAAATATACAACCAAATATATTTTCAGTTGATGCTTTTATACAACAGGTGAAATTGCATCACCCCGTTGCAAAACAGGCGGACATTCTCGTGGATAAAGCTGCAACCGATTTGCTTTCGGCCAGGGGAGCTTTTGATCCTTCACTCAACTTTGCGGCAAGCCGCAAAACCTTTGACGGGAAAAACTATTATTATTACAGCAACCCGGAACTTACACTTCCCCTGCCGGTGGGTAACATCCGGTCCGGCATTGAGAATAACGGGGGCAATTTTATTACATCCGAGGTCACTACGGGAAAAACCAGTTACCTGGGTATTGAAATTCCTTTGGCCAAAGGCCTGCTGTTGGATAAAAGAAGAGCCGTGCTGCAACAAGCAAAAATATTCCGCAGCCAGGGTGAGCAAGAAAGGATGGTTCAGATTAACAACCTTTTATTTGATGCCTATAATACCTACTGGTATTGGGCTGGCGCTTACCAGCTCTACAATATATATTCAAACTTTACTTCCATTGCCGCCAGCCGGTTAAGACTGGTGCGCATTTCGTATGATAACGGTGACCGCGCAGCGATGGATACCATGGAGGCGTTTGTGCAAATGCAGAATTACCAGTTGCTACAAAACGATGCATTGCTAAAATGGAAGAATGCAAGCCTGGAATTGTCAACTTATTTGTGGGGGGAAAACGACACTAACTATGACTTGCCCGTTAATACGTTCCCGGACAGTACATCATTTGATCCCCGGCTTACCTATTCAAATCCAGACGAGTTGATAACCCAATCAAACGCCCAAAACCCGGCATTAAAAATTTATGATTTTAAACTAAACGCGCTTACGGTT
>JAKFCK010000503.1:0-2995 GCA_036676685.1 Chitinophagaceae bacterium
TCAGAAACAAAACCTCCTTCTGCATTTTGAGTGATATTTCCATTTATCTTAAGCACATTACTCGTACTGTCCTGCACTTCAAAATTGTTTAACCGTACAGCGGGATAGTCCAATACGATTGTTTGGCCATCAGCTTTAATATTGGTCCCGAACGCAGCGAGGGTAGTGTTTACATTAGTCAGCAAAAGCCGGCCATTCCAGGTAGGCTTGCTCACCGGCCCGCTGATGGTAAGCGGCCCGCTAAGTGTACCGCTGCTTCTCACGAAGTTACCCAACGTAAAAGGCTGTACACTAGCCAACGACAAGGGGTTGAGGTTAAGTGATAAATCTATATTATTAGCATTATACCTGCCGTTGATATCTACGTTATTGCCGTTGCCGTCCAGCTTACCTGTCACGGTTACCTGGCCTGCCGAAGACATGGCTTTCACATCAAGGTTGCCCACGGGTAGTTTTTGGTAGATGATACTATCGAGCTTAAGTGTTCCATCCATTGAAGGTATAGCTTGCGTGAAATCACTCACCGTAAAATCGGCGTTCAAAAGCCCGTCCAGCTGCAGGGAGTCCTGGTCCATTGCGGCCGTTACTGTGCTCAAGCGGAAGTTGTCAACACTTACTATCACCGGTGCATTTAATGCGGTTGACGTGCTGTTCAATGAGATCTTTTGCTGGTTGTTGCTGATATCAAAATCCCGGATGTTAAAAGCTTTGCCTTCCACAATTACCTGGTTATTCTCGTTTACCTGCCAGTTGTTACCATCTAAAAGGAGCCCGTTCTTTAGCTTTATACGGTAACCATTTGTGCCGGTCTGCTGAGCGGCATCAAAAGCAATAGCATATTGCGGTTTGTTCCCGGCATCGGATGAAGTGATATCTGCAGACAAATTATTATTGGCTAACCCCGCTTTCGCGGTTGTGTTATACAAAAGTATATTCCCGGCTTTCACTGTATCCGCTTTCATCACCATCAGCAGGGTATCTCTCGCCCCGCTAAACACAGCTTCCAGGTTTGAGATCTTATTTGTGCCGATCTGCAGTTGTTCTGCGAGGAGGTTGGCTTTTACTGCACTATCCCTGGCTGTATTGGTTATAGTGGCATCAATCTGTGCGTTTTTAAAGGAAAGGTCTTTTACGATCGTTTGCAGGTAGGCACTTGGTTTAATAGATACAAATGCAAGGAGTGTACCCGGCGGAGCAACAGCTACGCGGTTCCCGGTCTTATAATAATAGGATAATACTTCATTCAGCATTAAGGGCAACTGCTGGTAATTTAAGTTAGTAGCCAGGTTGGCATCTGCTAGGTCGCTGATCATATCTACAATTGTAGAATCATTTCTTACAAATGCTTCAATGATGGCGCTATCTGAAAAAACTTCCTGGTCCGGTGTTTTAAGTGTAGTACTGTCTAACCTGAAATAGGCTTCCAGGTTTTGCGGGCTGCTGTTTTTCAGATCAATCCTCGCCAGTGTGCTGATAAGCATATCTTTAGTAGTCAAACCAAGGGCTTTCAGATCGGCTTGCTGCAGGTTTAAAAAGGCATTGATAGCGGGATATTCTGTTTTCAGGTTTGCATCGCCCCTCGCTGTCCCATTCAATTTATTATCGTCAATGGCGACATTGAAGTTGGCAAGCCCGTTGGAAAGCGTTACCGTGCCCCGGATATTATTGAATACAAATTCCTGTACCCGGATAGACCGGATATTGGCGGATGTATTAATGGTACTTCTTTTTATATCAAACCCATTATTTCCTTTCGCCAGGATATTACCGGTAAGTTTTCCGAGCTGGTCCTCGCTAAAGATCCATTTACCGGTTTCTAAATTTTGCGCCTGGATATTGAGATCATAACGCATCCTGGCAGGATCGTCAAAATTTGCCAGTGTACCAATAATGACCGCATTTCCAAAGGAAGAGTTCACCCGGAGATTTGTCTTAATATTGTCCACCCCACCGGATACCAGACCATTTGCGCTGATCAGCTGCGGCCAGTTAATTGGTGTGGCGCTGTTCTTTAAATAAGGTTCGAATAATTCTTTTGTGGCCGTAAGATTGCGTACGTTGAGATTATAGCCCAGGTACCGGGGATCGGAAATATTGGTTAAAGTCCCGGAAAGTTGCAGCCGGAATGGTTTTCCACTCACAGAACGGGCGTCAAGCGTTCGCACAAATAACCGCCGCGCATCCCCTTTTATATCAGCATTGATCAACAGATCACCGACCGCATCCATCTGCTTACCATAGGTGCGGGTAAGGGTTTCGGCAAGTAATTCAAGATCTTTTTTACTCAGGATGGTGTTTGTAAGCACTATATTGTTTTGCGGTAGACCAAATGGGCCACCCCTGGGATTAGTAAGTGATAAAGGATAGATCGTAGCCTGTGCCTGCAACACCGACGAAGGTGTTTTTGCATAAACATCTTTTAACTCAATAATGCCACTGTCTAATTTTACATAACCACTCAGGCTATCCAGCTGAAAGCCACTTTTGTCCCGAAAGGAAAACCCCGCGATCGTGGATTGAAAGATTTCGTTCTGGTAAGAGGTATTCAACGCTTTAAGGCGAAGATCCTTCACTGCAAAATGCGCATAATCAAACCCGTTTATCTTTACGGGCATTGTGTTGTTATTATACGTGATCCGGTTGCCTACCAGGTCAATATTGTCCACTATAAAACCCGCTTCTTCTATTGTTACCAGGGTATCCCTTACAATAACGTTTTTGGCCTGCTGCTCCTGCACAACATGATCAAAACGTATGTCGGAGTTGGATAAGGAAATTGATTTTCCTTTGAGCAGCTTACGGTATTCAAGGTTATCCAGGCCCAGGAGTTCCAACTGGCCGATAGTATTGACACTACTGATTTTAGCCACTTCATCTTCATAGGAGATAAAACTGTTTTTAATGATCAGGCTATCCGCTTTGATGGTAGGCCATACAGCCGCAGTAGTCACCCGGGATGTATCCGTCCATTTGCGTTGTTGCACTAACTGCAACC
>JAKFCK010000504.1:0-1552 GCA_036676685.1 Chitinophagaceae bacterium
CGGAACTTTGGCCCTGTACCGCGGTGGTTTTTTTGCCGGTTTTATAATCCCCGTTTACGGTGAGGTAATTTGTGTTCTGGCGGCTGCTGAAAAAGTTATAAGTAGCCTGGATCTTATGATTGGGATGAAGATCGTAGGCGAGTTTTGCAAAAGCATTGTAAGAATCTGTTTCCCCCAAACCATACACCGGGGGCAGCACATCTCCCTCCGCATCTTTGTGTTCGCCGGTTTGTTCATATACCCCACTCAGCACATAGCTGAATTTATTTCTCCGGCCATAAAATAGCTGGCTCATTCTTCCGCCCATACTATTTGAAGGTTTTACCAGTGAGCCTGTAAGCCCCGCCGAGGTTTGGCTATTGAAAAGTTTGTTTGTTTTAGGGGTGCGGGTCAGGTAATTGATCAACCCTCCGGCTGCGCCATTACCATAAATTGCGGTGGCGCCTTTTACCACTTCTATCCTTTCAATCACTGCCGGGTCCAGCGCTCTAAGGTCCATAGCGCCATTACGCAGTGGCGTGGATTGCGGAACACCATCTACCATTATAAGCAAACTACGGCCCCGAAGGGTTTGCCCAAAATTACTGCTCAGGCCCGTGCTGGCTGCCAGCCCGGGCACCCTGTTCTCCAGGATGTCGCCCAGGTTAGTGGTAACATTCATATTTTGTTCAATAGTTTTGGTACCGATAATCGTGACGGAAGAAGGTACCTCGTCGATCGTTTCCAGGTTTCTGCCTGCAGAAACGATTACTTCGGAAAGTTGGGTTTTGGATTCCGGTAATATTATTGTGTGGCTGTTGCCCGGCACAGTCACCAGCTTCTCTATCATTTCATGACCAACAAAAGAAACCTGCAGGGTATAATTGCCGGGTTGAATATTGTCAAATTGAAAAACACCCTCGCGGCTGGTGAGTATGGACTTTTTATTTTCCTTTATCCTTACGGTAGCTGCACCTGCAGCCAGCCCGTCACTTGTTGTTACAGTTCCTTTAATCTCGCCGGCATTGGCGCCGGGTATTTGTGCTGTAGATAGTGACCAGGAAAAGACCAGTTGGAAAAAAAACAGGAGTACTCTCATAAGTGGCTATAAAATAAAACGTGAATAATTGAAGGGCAAAATTGCCCGGTTTCACGTTTTCAGCGTGTAGCGATCAGGAAAAGACTTTACGAAAGAAGGAAAAAGGTGGGTTTAGTGACCGGATACAGCGCTACAGTTCCATCCTGATGAAGAGTGATCCAGTTATCAGGCAAAATAGCACCAGGTTTGTGACCAGGGAAGCCGATTCCAAAATATTAAAATCAGCAGCCAAAAACCCAAAACTCAGTCTAAATAAGGCAAAGGTTTTGGGTAATTTTTGTAGGCCCGTGCAAATGAAGCAAAGGCAATTATTGCAGAAGTTGCGATTATTTAATGGATTTTAGAATCGCGGCTTTTACTTGCTCCTGCAAAAGTGCCTGTTGAAAAGTTTCATGTCTCGACTCGATCTCGCGCATAGCTATATCAGCAAATTCGGTCAACAGTAAAGTGTCTTTGGTAGAAAACGTCCTTGGC
>JAKFCK010000505.1:0-2814 GCA_036676685.1 Chitinophagaceae bacterium
GCAAACCTTGAACCTCTTGAACTTTTGAACCTTTGGAACAATTACCTTACCAACTCCCCCTTCAGCCTCAGCAACTCCGTTTCCGCCACCTTACTATCGTACCGTGCCGCGATGAGCCGGTTGTAGGCATCTTCCAGGCTTTTTTGTGTTTCTCTTAGTTCAAGGTAGGAGGTAACGCCCAGGCGTAGCCGCTCAGAGGCGATGTACACGTTCTCCTTGGCCAGCAGGATATTTTCTTCTTCCAGCCTCAGCGTTTTTCTCTGCAGTTCATAATCTTTAAAAGCATTACTGATCGCGATGTCCATTCTCCATTTCTGGTAGTCATAAACAGTGTTCTGGTAGGTTATGTCCAGTTCTGCAGCCTGTATATTGCGCCTTGCACTGAAGCCGTTAAAAATGGGAATAGTGGCACTTAACCCATAATTAAATCCAAGATTGCGGTTAAGCAGGGGTGTAAAATTATTCACCACGAGTTGGTTTTCCGTTTTTGAAAAATTATATGCACTGTTAAATGAAACTACCGGGAATCGTTCTGCTTTTCTTTCCTTCAGCGTCAGTTTGGCGATGGCGATATTTTGTTTCACCACCTGTAGTTCCGGGCTGTTCGTTTCTGCAGCTTGTAAGATATCTGTCACTACAAGGTCGGTCCGCAGGGGTATGGAATCCGCCACTTCATAACGGGTTTCGCGGGACATCACCATCAGTTGGTTCAATTGTTCCTTGAGCTGGTCTATCAACGTTTGCTGTTTAAGTTTGGCTGCTTTTTGTGCATTAAGGTCCACCTTGGCCTGCAGCAGTTCCGGCTTTGCGCCCAGGCCCACACTTAATTTTTTCTCAGCCTGGGTAACCCGCTCGTCATTGAGGTTCATCTGTTCTTCTATGGCAATTAACTGCTGTTTTTGGCGAACAATGTTGTAATAGGTTCTGATCACATCAGCAACGGTGATCACCAACTGGTTTTTGATATTCAGTTCCCCGAGGCGAACGATCTCGGCAAGTTTATCCCGGGTAGCAAACATCTTAAAACCATCAAAGATGGTCCAGTTGAGATTTACCGAAGAACTTATATTGTTGGATTTGATTCCGCCCTGCTTTCGCTCCGAGCCATCGGCAAGCCTTTGGCGGGTATTATTGTTATTAAAAATAATGGCAGAGCTCGCATTCAGGCGGGGCAACAGGGCCGCGTACGCATAATTGTTGTTCAGCGCCGCCAGCGCAGAATCATTTCTTAAAAGTTGTATATCGTAATTATTGGCAATGGCAGCCGCGACAGCCTGCTCCACGGTCAGCATTTGCTGGGCATTTACGTTACTCAGGCACAGCAGGCAAACCAGGCTGGCAATAAAACTTATTTTTTTCCTCATCCTTCCATGTTTTTTTCAGGAGCCGGAACAGTAGCCGGTTCCAGCGTATCTAATTTACTTTTCGCTTTGCGGGTAGATAAAAACGAGTATACCGCAGGTACAATAAACAATGTAAGCAATAAAGAAAAAATAATGCCACCTACAATTACAATACCCAATGGTATCCGGCTTGTAGCTGCATCACCCAGCGAGAGCGCCAGGGGTAAGGCACCTAAAGCCATTGCCAGGCTCGTCATCAGGATAGGCCGGAACCTTGCTACAGAAGCTTCAACTACCGCAACAACTTTGTTTTTCCCTTCCAGCTGGATATGATTCGCAAATTCTACTATCAGGATGCCGTTTTTAGTAACCAGGCCTATCAACATGATCATCGCGATCTGGGAAAAAATATTGATGGTCTGCCCGAATATCCACAACGACAATACTGCACCTGCAAGGGCCAGGGGCACCGTAACCATTATTGTAAACGGATCAATAAAACTTTCAAACTGTGCAGCAAGCACGAGGTATATTAATATCAGTGCAAGGAAAAATGCAAAATAAGTATTGCCTGAACTCTCAGCATAATCACGTGATGCACCGCCCAATGATGTGCGGAAGCTGTCATCCAGGATGGTATCTGCTATAGCCTGGATCTCCTTTACACCATCACCGATCGTTTTACCATCTGCTAGCCCACTGCTGATCGTAGCAGAGCGATACCTGTTAAAGTGGTATAGCGTAGGCGGAGTCACATCCTCGGAAATGTTCAGGACGTTAATCAGGGATATGGATTGGCCCCGGTTATTGGTTACGTAAATATTTTTCAGATCGTTGGGGTCATCCCTGTTTTCCCTTTCCACCTGGCCAAGCACAGAATATTGTTTACCCTCTTTGGTAAAATATCCCATCCGTTGGTTACTCAACGCCAGTTGCAGAGTTTGTGAAATATCCTGCACACTTACCCCAAGTTCGCTGGCTTTGAGCCGGTCAATAGAGATCCTTATCTCGGGCTTGTTAAATTTCAGGTCAGCATCGGGGCCCTGCAGCACTTTGCTTTTGTTGGCAGCATCCAATACCCTGGGCAGAGCCTCTCTCAATTTATCATTATTTGTATTCTGAATGATAAATTGTACAGGCTGGCTGCTCCTGCGGTTCACCTGTATGGTTTGTTCCTGGATAGCGAATGAACGACCTTCGTTGAATTTTGGGATTTTCCTGTTCACCCAACTTACGATCTCCTGCTGGCTCCTGTCTCTTTCATCCGGGCTGACAAGGGCCACCCGCACGAAACCGGAATTCGCTGACCCCGACCCGGTAAAACCCGGGGCGGTCATGCTGGTGATGTACTTTTTTTCCGGCATGGAGTCTATTAAAAAATTTGTAAGCTTGTCCATGTATTTATCCATGGCGTCATAGGAAGTGCCCTCGGGCGCGCTTACCTGCAGGCGGAACTGGCTTTTATCTTCCA
>JAKFCK010000506.1:0-5020 GCA_036676685.1 Chitinophagaceae bacterium
GCAAACGAGGGATTGTTTGAATACCTCATCCAGCTGGCAGGTAATTCGATAACACTAAAGAGCACCCTGGTATTAAATGAAGCAACTTTCAGCAGCGAAGATTACCAATCGCTAAGAGATTTTTTTGCATACGTGGTGAAAAAACAGGCTGAACAAATCGTACTTAAAAAGATAAAATAATCCTATGAAATTCTACCTCGCCCTTCTCGGTATCTTGTTGCCCGTCTTGTTACCGGCACAGGAATATAACATGTTACTAATTCCCGGGGGTTTGCAAAAATCAGCTGACGTAATAAAACGAAATGAAGAATATATTCTCACGATCAGGTCTGCAGGAAAATTCACTATGTATGAAAAACATACTTACACAATTTTAAATCCGTCTGCAGGCGACTATGCGACTTATACCAGTTACTACGATAAATTCAACAGTATAAATACTGTTTCAGGAAAACTTTTTAATAGCGCGGGCAAGCAACTCAAACATTCCCGGAAAGCGGACTGGCAGGACCAAAGTGCTTATGACGGATTTAGTTTATTGTCGGATGCGAGGTATAAGGAAAATACCTTTTACTCTTCGGATTATCCATACACGGTGGAGTACGAAGAGGAAAGTGAAAATAACGGCACGCAGGGTTTTCCTGCCTGGATGCCCCAGGAACGACCTAAAATGTCTGTAGAGAAAAGCAAATTCACTATAATCGCCCCTGCAGATTATATCGTCAGGTTTAAACAATTCAACTTAACGGAAGCTCCGGTTATTACCCAAAAAGGAAATTCAAAAATTTATACGTGGGAGGTGCAAAACCTGCCCGCTAAAAGATACGAGATCGCTGCCCCGCCCTTCCGGGAAATAACCCCCACTGTATTTTTTGCACCTTCCCTGTTTGAAGTACAAGGATATAAGGGAGATATGTCAACCTGGAATTCTTTTGGAAAATTTAAGTATGACCTGGTAAAAGGCAGGGATGCGCTGCCGGCAGAAATCAAAACAAAAGTACATGCACTCACAGATCACTTAAAAACATCCAGGGAAAAAGTTTTTATCCTTTACGACTTTCTCCAGAAAAACACCAGGTATATAAGTGTACAACTGGGCATCGGCGGATGGCAGCCTTTTGAAGCCGGTTATGTTGCAGAAAAAAAATACGGCGATTGCAAAGCCCTCACCAATTATATGATAGCATTGCTCAAAGAGGCAGGCATTACCGGTAAATACGTTGCGATCTATGCCGGCAGTAACCCGCCGCCATTTATAGATGATTTTTCATTTTCTCAATTCAATCATGTCATTTGTTGCGTACCCCTTCAGCAGGATACCGTGTGGCTGGAATGCACCAGCCAGACTGCTTCGGCAGGATATATGGGAAGTTTTACGGGAAACAGGAAAGCATTGCTGATCGATGAAACCGGCGGGCATCTTGTGCAAACCCCCACCTACGAGCTCACTGATAATATACAAAAAAGGATCGTAAAAGCAGAGGCTGATGCCTCGGGTAACCTGAAGGCGGAGATCAAAAATATTTACACCGGGCTTCAGCAGGACCTGCCGCATTCACTGATGTATGAAGTATCAAAAGACGACAGGCAAAAATACCTTAACCAGATGTTCTCACTGCCTACTTACGAAGTGCTGCAGAATGACTACAAGGAAACCAGGGCCAGGATTCCCATGGTGGAAGAAAACTTAAGCATACAACTGAACAACTATGCAATAATTACCGGTAAACGGTTTTTTATAGCACCCAATATTTTTGGTGCCGGCACAAACAGGCTATCGCGGGATACTGCCCGGCTGTATGATTACCTCATCACAAATTCCTACCGGGATATAGATTCCGTGGAAATAAAAATACCTGCGGGTTATCAACCGGAAATGTTACCGAAAGATATTGCCATCCGGAATAAGTTTGGAAAGTACGCCGTTAGTTTCCGCGTCACAGGCGATAAAATTTTTTATCACAGGCTTTGGGAACAATACCAGGGCCGATGCCCGGCAGCAGAATATAACGAATTGGCTAATTTTTACGAACAAATCTATAAAGGAGACCGATCTAAGATTGTGCTCGTAAAAGCTGAATGATTCATCGGTCACCGGTTAAGGAATAAGCCACCCTCACTTTTTGAATGAAGTTCTGCAGACCCATGGCCCACAGAACTTCATAAGGGGGCTGTTAAAGAAATTCATCCGGAGTTATAATTTGGTTACAGAAAAATCATCTACAGTTTTTGCCAGGTTTTTGATCTTATACACGGTAGTTTTTTTGCTGCTGGATACTTCAAAAGTAGTACCGCTCACGGTGTCGTTATTTTCTGTATCCAGTTTATACATCCTGGAAATGTAGCTGCCTTTCAGTCGCTCAGAAAATAATATTTCACCGAATTCATCTTTCACCGTGATGATGTACTCATCAGATTTTTCGCTGTCTAATACAAGGCGGAACACCGGTAGGTTTTTTACTTTGCACACAAACTGTAAGTCTGCTGTGGCCGGTTGATTTTTTTCGTTGTTGGCTAACGTTACATTGCTGAATGTAAGGATGCAAACCACTGCCAGGACTATTACCCGCAGGTTGAAGTTGTTGTTAACTGTTTTCATAAAACTTAATTTTTAGTTAGTAATAAAATGCCTGTTCTAAAAAGTTGATACGGCTGCAAGAAAAAATATGGCGGCAAGAACAGATATGGCGGCAACAGGGGGCAATTGGCCGAAAAGAGAGGAAGAGTGAAGAGCTTCCGGGTAAGTTCAACAAGCTTTAGACCGCTTGTTTTTAAATTGATAATGTAAACATACAGCAGTAAAATTTAGGATTAAAACCAATAAATCCCCGGATTTCGTATCACTAAAATGCCGGTTGCCGGCTAAAACCCTTACTGACACTGGGTTTCAAAATAAGATTTAATGACCGTCAACGCATAATGTAGTAAATACACATCGTGGTTTTACTAACCCTGCACATTGAAAAAGATTTTGAATGATTTAAAAACAAACGTCATCAACTAAGCTCACTACATCTCCTCTTACCTGATTTTAAAAAGCCCGGTTCGGGAAAGCATAATTTTTCCTTAGGAGGTTTGGCCGGGATAAAAATAATTACCAGGGGTTGAAATACTCATTGCATAATTAAAAGCGGGCGGCATAGATGCTGAATTGATTAAATTGCAGGAAACTTTATCCAGGCATGCAATACTCTGATGCAACGTTGGCAGACCTTCCATTGATCGTAGATATTTATAACTCCACCATAGCAGGCAGGCTGGTAACAGCAGATACAGCGCCGGTATCGGTTGAGGATAAACTGCCATGGTTTAATGCGCATAACCCGGCTACACGGCCGCTTTGGATGGTCAGAGAAGGCAGCGCAGTTTTAGGCTGGGTAAGTTATAATGACTTTTATGGCCGCCCTGCCTACAGCGGTACGGCAGAGATCAGCATCTACCTCGATGCCGGCAGCAGGGGCAAAGGATATGGAAAAAAAATATTAAGGTATTGTATGGACAAAGCTCCGGACCTTAAGCTGCATACCCTGCTGGGCTTTATATTTAGTCATAACAATCCCAGCATACAACTTTTCCTGCAGGCTGGTTTCCAGGAATGGGGGCACCTGAAAGAGGTAGCAGAAATGGACGGTAAAAAATATGGCCTTTTAATTTTTGGAAAAAAAATATGAACTGATGTTAGAAGTTTCTTTTACCCCTTTTCCTTCTTTAACAACAGAAAGACTGATGTTGCGTCAAATATCTGACGAAGATACCGAACGGGTTTTTTTTTTACGATCCAATAAAACATCACTTGAATTTCTTGATAAGCCTGTGATGCAATCCCTGCTGGAGGCAAGTTTACTTATAAACAAGATCAATACCGATGCTGCTACAAATGAAGGCATCACCTGGGCAATTGTTTTAAAAGAAAACCCTTCCCTGCTTATCGGGACCATTGGCCTATGGCGCATCATTAAAGAACATTACAGGGCCGAGATAGGTTATATGCTACTGCCGGAATACTTTCGCCAGGGTTATATGAAAGAAGCCATTACCAGGGTCACCTCCTTTGGATTTGAAGAAATGCACCTGCATAGTATAGAGGCCAATATCAACCCTGCAAATGCCGGTTCCGCGGCTGTATTAAAAAGCACCGGGTATATTAAGGAGGCCTATTTTAAAGAGAACTTTTATTTTAATGGGGTGTTCAAGGATTCCGAGATCTATTCCATTATCAATTCAAATAAAAAAGAGGCTCCAAAGGTTTAATGCCTGGCCATTTTTCATGACCAGGCATATTTTAAACAGTTGTTCTTTCGTAAACTATAAAACAATTAAATAACTGCCAAAACCTTTGAAACCTATACATTAAACCAGCTTTACATTTTCGGCAACAGCACGTGGTCCACAACGTGGATCACCCCGTTACTTTGATTTACATCCGCAATGGTCACGACCGCTTTGGCACCACTCTCATCGGTGATCGTTACATTCTTACCTTGCATCATTGCCGTCAACTTACCTCCGGCAACCGTACCTAATACTGCACGGCCATCGCCCTTTTTGATCATCTTCACCAGGTCTTTTGCGTTTATTTTACCAGCTACCACATGGTAAGTAAGGATCCCGGTTAAAGCAGCCTTGTTCTCAGGCTTTACAAGGTTTTCCACAGTGCCCGCAGGTAACTTGTCAAAAGCAGCATTGGTGGGCGCGAATACTGTAAACGGGCCTGCACTCATGAGTGTTTCAACCAGCCCTGCTGCTTTTACAGCTGCTACGAGCGTTGTGTGATCTTTACTGTTCACGGCATTTTCTACAATATTTTTGCTGGGGTACATGGCAGCTCCACCAACCATTACGGATTTTTCCGTTTGTGCCATAACCGAATTGGAGAACATCGCAACGAACGCGACAAGTACTAATTTTTTAAACGTATTCATGAGAAAGTTTTTTGGTTTTTGAAAATATTTATACCTGTTCATTTACGGCAATCCCGGGAACACGGATTGTATTTTATCACAAAAATGTTTTGTGGAAC
>JAKFCK010000507.1:0-4195 GCA_036676685.1 Chitinophagaceae bacterium
TGATAAAAAAATAACTGTAAAGGATATGCAACTTTTTTGCGGCATTGGTAAGAAAAAATTTTATAGCTTATTTATTGATGCATTCGGACAGACACCGCAGGATTATTTACGAAGCAGGAAAATGGAAAAAGCTTATGCCGGCCTGGTTAATACATTTAAACCAGTAAAACTGATTGCCCGTGAGAGTGGCTATAAAAACACCAAAAGTTTTTTGAGGGCTTACAAAAAACACTTCGGTAAAACGCCTGGTGAAACGAGGGGAAACCAGTGGCCGGAGTGATGATAACAATGAACAAGTTATCCGGGCAAGAATTACAGAATACCATAATAAAACAGCGGCTGTGGCGGATTACTACAGGGAATTTGATAAAGTGGTAATGGTAAAAGGAGAAGGTACTATCGATGAAATATTCGAAGCTTTATGTAAGGAAATCGACAAAAGATTATAACAAAATAATCAGGAAAAGCTCTGTAATTTTTACGGAGCTTTTTTAATACATACCCATGCAGGAAGAAAAAATAAACTTTATAAAGAAAGACATGTTTGCACTGCTGCAAAAATTACAGGCGGGGACCCCGGCAGTGTGGGGTAAAATGAATGCACAACAGGTTGTGGAGCACATTGCTGACTTTTTCAACGTATCCACGGAAAAAATAATTTTTGACCTGGTGACACCAGTGGAACAGCTGCCAAAATACAGGGAATTCTTATACAGTGAGAAACAATTCAGGGAAAATACCCGTGCTCCCGAAACGGTTTTAGGAGATCAACCCATGCCCAACCGGCAAAACAGTTTTGAAGCCTCGCTGGCTTACCTGGAAAAATCAGTAGAAGAATTTTTTGAATATTTCAGTTTAAATAGGGATAAAAAAACGATGCATCCTGTCTTTGGCCTGCTTTCTTTTGAAGAGTGGGTACTCCTCCATTACAAACACGTAAGGCATCATCTTCGCCAGTTCGGCTTGTTATAAACTTATTTAGTTGGACACTCTCCTTTTATGAAACTTTTTACCCCGGCACAGGTGGCGGTGCAGGCGTTGCCATATGTCTTGTTATCACACCCACATACCGGGTCGTACTGCTGGGTGCACATACAATCTTTTACAGCTTCTCCCTTACAGTTTGCATCGATTTTGGTGCTTTTGCAGGAAGCAAAAATGATAAATGCAAAAAAGTTTTTTTTCATAATAAATTTTTGCGATGGTATTAAATTATGGCCTTTACTAACAAGCTTTTTGAAGATAAAAGTAGGGTTTTCTTTTCATTGCTTAGCTTTGCCGGATCAAAAAATTACTATGCAGAAAACAGGGAATTTTGTTACCGGAAAATGGATAGAAGGTGATGGTGACGGCCAGCCACTGTACAATGCCGTGAGTGGTGAGAAAATCACCAGCGCCAGTTCCACAGGCCTGGATTTTCAAGCTGTGCTAAATTATGCACGGCAAAAAGGAAATGCGGCGTTAAGAAAAATGACTTTCCAGGAGCGCGGACGTATGTTACGTGCACTTGCACTTCACCTGCTTGAACACAAGGAAAAATTTTACAGTATAAGTTACCTTACCGGCGCCACCAGGGTGGATAGCTGGATCGATATTGAAGGCGGTATCGGGAATCTTTTTTCCAATGCTTCCCTGCGGAGGAAATTACCGGATGATCCCTTTTGCCTGGATGGCGATCCAATTGCCCTGAGCAAAGGGAATAGTTTTATGGGCCATCATATCCTGGTGCCCAAGGAAGGTGTGGCCGTGCATATCAACGCTTACAATTTCCCTGTATGGGGGATGCTGGAAAAGATTGCAGTAAACCTGCTGGCGGGTATGCCTGCTGTTGTGAAACCTGCAACGGTCACCTGTTTTCTCACTGAAGCGGTGGTAAAAGAGATCGTCGCATCCAATATATTACCGGATGGTGCATTACAACTGATATGCGGCAGTGCAGGCGATATGTTGGACCATCTTGGCTCTCAGGATGTAGTCACTTTTACCGGATCAGCTTCCACGGGATTAAAATTAAAATCTCACCCGGTGATACTCCGGGAATCAGTGCCCTTTAATATGGAGGCTGACTCGTTGAATTGTATGGTGTTGGGGAATGATGTAAACCCCGGGCAGCCGGAATGGGATATTTTTATTAAAGAAGTAAAAAAAGAAATGACGGTAAAGGCTGGACAAAAATGTACGGCAGTAAGAAGGATTTTTGTGCCCGCCAATAAAATGGAAGATGTGTCCAAAGTGTTGATCACAGAACTTCAGAAGACGATAATCGGGAATCCCCTGAATGAAAAAGTGAGAATGGGCGCCCTGGCGGGTGAGGGCCAGCGCACAGAGGTGAGAACACAGGTGCAAAAATTGCTGGCATCATCACAGGTCATTTATGGATCGCTGGATAGCGTAATCGTAATGGATGCGGATGCAGAAAAGGGCGCATTTTTAAGCCCGATATTATTGCAAAACAGTAATCCCTTTTATGCCCAAGAGGCGCACAATGTAGAAGCCTTTGGCCCGGTAAGTACCATTATGCCTTACAGCAATATGGATGAAGTAATCGAACTAAGCAAAAAAGGGAGAGGTAGTCTTTGCTCCACAATTGTTACCGCCGATGGGGCTATCGCCAGGGCATACGTATTGGGAGCATCTACCCACCACGGCAGGATCCTGGTGCTTAACGGGGATTGCGCCAGGGAAAGTACCGGTCATGGTTCTCCCTTACCATTGCTGGTGCATGGCGGCCCGGGCAGGGCGGGTGGTGGTGAGGAAATGGGCGGGCTCCGTGGCGTGAAACATTACCTGCAACGCACTGCTATCCAGGGTTCGCCTACAATGATAACGGCAATCACCAACGTGTACCAGCCCCATGCAAAAGGTAACATTGATACGGTGCATCCGTTTAAGAAATATTTTGAAGAATTAGCCATAGGTGACCAGCTGGTAACGGAAAAAAGAGTGATAACGTCGGATGATATCGACAAATTTGCCCTGCTCAGTGGTGACCAGTTTTACGCGCATCTGAAAGAAACAGATTTCGGGGGCACCATGTTTGAACAACAGGTAGCTCATGGTTATTTTATCATGAGTGCAGCCGCGGGGTTATTTGTAGATAGCTTTGAGATAAATCCTGTTTTGCTCAATTACGGAATCGATGAGCTAAGGTTCACAAAACCCGTCTATCCCGGCAACAGCATTTACATCAGGTTTACCTGTAAAGAGAAAATTGCCCAGGAACTAAAAGAGGCCAACCCTGATGTGCCGTTTGTGAAAGGCCAGGACATTCCCAAAGGCATCGTAAAATGGTATGTGGAAATATTAGATGATACGGATGAAATCACCGGTGTAGCTACGATTCTTACCATGGTACGAATGAAGAAATAATTTTTTTGAAACAAAAAATAAAGAGGATCTGTAAAGGATTTTTATAATTTTACAGTTCTGCTAAACCACAATGAGCTGGCCGGTGTACTCATTAATAAATCCTAAAACTTTTTTTATGGAATACGTAAAAGCTGAAACCCACAATGGCATAAGCACCATAGAATTTTATCATCCCCTGAGTAATTCTTTACCGGGAAAAATATTGGAACAGCTGGCCAGGGAAATCCATTTCGCGGGCACGCATGCAGAAACAAAGGTGATCATCCTGAAAAGTGCGGGAGAAAAATCTTTTTGCTCGGGAGCATCTTTCGATGAACTGAGCCGGGTGCAAACTGCAGCAGAGGGGCAGGCTTTTTTCAGCGGGTTTGCGAATGTGATCAATGCGATGCGTAAGTGTCCCAAGTTTATTATTGCACGGGTGCATGGTAAGGCCGTGGGTGGGGGAGTAGGGCTGGCTGCTGCAGCTGATTACGCCATTGCTACATTGCATGCAGATATTAAGTTGAGTGAACTTGCAGTAGGTATAGGACCCTTCGTTGTGGGCCCAGCAGTAGAGAGAAAAATCGGGCCGGCTGCTTTTAGCGCCTTATCCATTGATGCGGCTATGTGGCGCAACAGCGAATGGGCAAAAAGAAAAGGCTTGTTTGCAGAAGTGCATGAGAATATAGAAAACATGGACGAATCAATCGAAAGGCTTGCACATTTCCTTTCTCATTCTAACCCGGAAGCTATGGCAGAAATGAAAAAAATGTTGTGGAGGGATACTGATCACTGGGATGTTTTATTGAAAGAACGGGCTGCAATAAGCGGCAGGCTGGTGCTCAGT
>JAKFCK010000508.1:0-20547 GCA_036676685.1 Chitinophagaceae bacterium
TACTGATCAGTTCAGGTGTGTTTGCACAACCCGGCAAACGCTGGCAGGGGAAAAAAGCCGCCGTTGTGATCACCTACGACGATGCCATAAACGAACACCTGGATAATTCCCTTCCCTTGCTGGATTCATTAGGGCTCAGGGCAACTTTTTATATTACTGCTTTTTCCCCGGCTGTGCAAGGAAGGTTAGCAGAGTGGAAAAACCTTGTGCAGAAAGGGCATGAGCTGGGTAATCATACCTTATATCATCCCTGTGTGGGAGGTGCTGGCAGGGAATGGGTAAGCAGGGACTATGATTTGAAAAATTATACTGTCAAAAGGATGGAGGATGAAATAAGAATGACGAATGTCTTCCTGCAATCCCTGGATGGTAAAACAAACCGCAGCTTTGCATTCACCTGTGGCGATATGAAAATTGCGGATTCCTCTTTTATAAAAGGTTTGACAAATGATTTTGTTGCAGCACGGGCAGTGCGGAAACAAATGCATCCAATCAATGAAGTTGACCTGTATAATGTGGACTGTTATATGGTTAATGGTGAGACTTCTGCCCAAATGATTGAATGGGTAAACCAGGCGGTGAAAACCAACTCATTACTGGTGGTGCTTTTTCACGGCGTAGGTGGCGGCAATGGACTGAATGTTGCGTTGAAGGAGCACAGGGAATTTTTGTCTTACCTGGCAAAAAATGAAAAAGATATATGGGTCGCACCTTTGGTGGACGTATCACTGTTTATTAAAGAACAGCAGGCAGGCCACAGGACAAACAATCAATAAAATTCACAGGAAAAAAGATTACATGAAAAAATATTTTTCAATTGCAGCAATATTTATAGGATCATTTTCCTATGCACAGAGTTACCAGGCATTTCCTATGTGGAATTCCAGGTTACCTTTTGAACAAAGGGTGAACGACCTGGTGAAACGTTTAACACTGGAAGAAAAAGTAGCGCAGATGTTGAATGCTGCCCCCGCGGTACCGCGTTTGGGAATCCCTGCGTATGATTGGTGGAACGAAGTATTGCATGGTGTAGCGAGAACGCCTTTTAAGGTTACCGTGTACCCCCAGGCTGTGGCAATGGCTGCAACCTTCGACACCAATTCATTGCATAAAATGGCTGATTATTCGGCGCTGGAAGGAAGGGCTATCTATAACAAAGCTGTCGAGTCCGGCAGGACCAATGAACGGTACCTGGGATTAACCTACTGGACACCCAATATCAATATCTTCCGGGATCCACGATGGGGACGCGGGCAGGAAACTTATGGGGAAGATCCTTTTTTGACCGCGATGCTTGCACGGGCTTTTGTGCGCGGCCTGCAGGGAGAAGACCCGAAATATTTAAAAGCGGCGGCATGTGCAAAACATTTTGCCGTGCACAGCGGGCCTGAACCTTCCCGGCATTCAGATAATTTCAACCCCTCCACTTACGATCTATGGGATACTTATTTGCCTGCGTTTAAAGAACTGATCACGAAAGCAAATGTTGCCGGTGTGATGTGTGCTTACAATGCGGTGAACACCCAGCCCTGTTGTGCCAATGATGAGTTGATGAATGACATCCTCCGCAAGCAATGGAAATTTACCGGGTATGTTACCAGTGATTGCTGGGCCATTGATGATTTTTTTAAATACCACAAAACGCATAAGGATGCTACGGTTGCAGCAGTAGATGCAGTGATGCATGGCACCGACCTGGAATGCGGTGTTGCTGTATATAAAACTTTGGTGGATGCGGTAAAAAATGGATTGATCAAAGAAAGCCAACTCGATATTTCCCTGCAGCGGTTATTTATGATCCGCTACAGGCTGGGCATGTTCGATCCCGTCTCCATGGTTAAATATGCACAAACGCCTTCTTCCGTGTTAGAAAGCCCGCAACACAAAGCGCATGCATTAAAAATGGCCCAACAATCTATTGTGCTGTTGCGCAACGAAAATAAAATCCTGCCTTTAAGTAAAAACATAAAAAAGATTGCGGTGATTGGGCCCAATGCCAGCAATAATATCTCTGTACTGGGGAATTACAATGGTATTCCTTCCCGCATTGTAACCGTGCTTGATGGCATTAAAGACAAACTTGGAAAAAATACAGAAATTATTTACCACAAGGCAATTAACCTTACCAATGATACACTGCTGAATTACACTGATGAGACGGAGCGTTACAGTTGGGATGGCAGGCAAGGATTCAAAGCGGAATATTTTGATAACAGGGAACTAAAGGGCAATCCTGTGCTTTCAAAAACAGAAAATAAAATCGACCACGCCTGGCAGCGTGGAGATATTTTATCAGGCAATCTTAAAGCTGCAAACTTCTCCGCCCGTTTCACTGCACTTTATACGGCAAAAGAAAACGGCAGTACCACTTTTGAAGTGGAAGCCAACGATGGCTACCGGCTCCTGGTAAATGGTAAGGAAGTTTTAAATGCCTGGTTAAGGAACCGTTGGGGAGCCAGGACCTATAAACTGAAGACCCAAAAAGATTCAGCTTACAAAATTGAACTGGAATATTGGCAGGGCGATGAAGAAGCATATGTGGCCCTGCGTACGGGTAATTATGCGCCTACAGATTTTACAGCGCTGGGTAATAGCCTCCGGGATGTGGACGCCATCGTTTTTGTAGGAGGTATTTCGCCACAATTGGAAGGGGAAGAGATGGAGGTGAATGCACCGGGCTTTAATGGTGGAGACAGGACCAGCATCTTATTACCTGCTGTGCAAACCCAATTAATGAAAGCCTTAAAGGCAACCGGTAAACCAGTGGTGTTTGTCATGATGACCGGCAGTGCTATTGCTATTCCCTGGGAAGCTGAAAATATTCCTGCTATTATCAATGCCTGGTATGGCGGCCAAAGCGCTGGTACTGCCGTTGCTGACGTGTTGTTTGGAGATTATAATCCTGCAGGGAGATTGCCGGTAACATTTTATAAAAGTGACAGTGACCTTCCTGGTTTCAGTGATTATTCAATGAAAGGAAGAACCTACAGGTATTTTACCGGGGATGTATTATACCCGTTTGGATATGGGTTAAGTTATACTTCCTTCAAATACGAGATGCTGAAAATGCCGGCAACTATTGCTAAAAATAAAAACCTGGTGGTTACGGTAAAACTAACCAACACCGGGACAAAAGCAGGCGAAGAAGTCGTGCAGCTATATGTTACCCATCCCCAGGCCAGCGTCCCGGCACCATTAAAATCGCTCAAAGGTTTTCAGCGGGTAAATTTAAAAGCGGGCGAAACGAAGTGGCTGACCTTTGCGTTAACCCCTGCCGATCTTTCCCTTGTGTCGGGGTCCGGAACATCCCTGCAACCAAAAGGAAAAGTTTCGATCAGTGTTGGTGGAGGGCAACCGGGCGTGCCGCACACGACAAATGCGGTGTCTGGAACTGCCAGGATTTTGTGAGATGAAAACTTTCCTATTGTTGCGGATGCGATAAAGCGAAACTGCCTTGCCCGCATGGGTCTTACTGTGTGCTGGGCGCCCCCGATTCAGCTGACGGATAATTTTATGGTCTGGATATCTTGTTTGCCGTCAAAAAATTTGTCCAGCACGGCCCGGAACACCGGGTCTGTTCCCGGAACAAGCGCAAATAAAGTCATGCTGGAAAATAACTTCATATCATCAGGTTTGCCGAAAACGGCCGTGGCGTTATTGGTTTCAAGTTGAAGTAACTCGGCCGTTATCGAAAGGAGATGGGCACCCAGCACCGGGTGTGAGAGGAATTGTTGTGCTTCTTTTATGTTGTCAATTGCGTAGTATTTGGATGTTTCGCTTACACCCAGTCCTTTGATCTGCGGAAATATAAACCACATCCAGTGGGATAATTTTTTCCCTGCCTTGATTTCGGAAAAAGCTTTTTCAAAATATTGCTCATGCGCTTCCTGGAATCTTATTAAACTATCCATCCTAAAAATAGTGTTAAGTGCGATGTTTTCTCCTGGCTAAAACTTCCCGGCCCTTTTTCACTTCCGGGTTAACCTGGTATCATTTATAAAAAACAAAGATCCGGCTTTTAACATTAAGACACGGTGAATAGCCAGTTTTGTCTTCCTGTAACCGATCAGATTTATTCTATTTAATACGCCCGGGTCTCTTCCTGCCGCGTGACATTCAATTTTATAACGGCAAAATTGTGCAACCGTTTGCTCACCCAAAATGGTTCATTGACGAATCGAATCAGCTTATATTGTTCCGGAACTTCTTTATCACGCTTAATTATGATAAAGTAATCGCCAGTATTTTACAATAAAACAGTTTTGTATGAGGAAAAATTTACTCTTCCTGTTTATGATGCTGCCATTTGCAGCTTCGGCGCAGGTATCCAACCCGGAATCCGTTATGGTACCGCTTTCCCAGGCCGGTTGGGCAGCTATTGCCAGTTCTGCACAATCATCGGGTGAACCAGCGCCAAGCGGTCCTGCTGCGGCAGGGATAGACGGGGACCCTACTACTTTTTGGTCATCTACATGGGGAACTTCACATGCACATACTTATAATATAGACATGGGCGCAACACAATCTGCTTCGATGATTTATATTATCCAACGGAACAGTGCTAATAATAACATAAAAGACATGAAGTTGTATATTAGTACAGATACTGTCAGTGCAGGGTGGACGCAGATAGGTAGCGTACACACGCTTAATCCCACAACAACCAGTGCGGGGAGACAATATATTGACCTGGGCAGTACACAATCCTTCAGGTATTTTAAAATCGAAACGATCATTAACTGGGGTTTATACAATCACCAAAATGGACTAACACCTTCTTACAATGATCCTACCACAACCATTGCAGAAGCAGGCGTAGCCATTGGCCAGGTGCCGGATAACACCGTTTATAGCCGTGCCGGCTGGGCCGGATCTGCCTGTTCAGAAGAGCTGGTTGGAGAAGGTGCAATTAATGGCCGTTTTTCTGCTGCGATAGATAACGATCCCTCTACCTTTTGGCATTCGACATGGTACCTCACGCCGGATTACGTGTACCCGCACACCCTTACATTTGATATGGGCGTAGCACAGCCGGTGAATGTGATCTCTTACGTTCAAAGAAATACAGGGAGTTCATCCGCACATAAGGGGAAGATCCGATTTAGTGCAGATGGTTTAAACTGGAGTTTGCCAGCCGTATGGGATTGGAATAATAATGTTGCAGATACCTTTAAGCGGACTGCGAATACCGTTATCAACAAAATTATTTTGCCTGCTGTACAAAACTATCGTTACTTCCGGGTGGAAATAGATTCCAACCTGTCATCCCATCGTTTCCCAGCAGATGCAGCGACAAATCCCGGCGGTTTTTATCCTTCCGCTATGGCAGAGATCAGGGCGCATTATGAAGCCGCACTCGTTCCTGTAAAATTAACCTCATTCACCGGCCAACTTAACAATAAAGTGGTTCACCTGAACTGGAAAACTGCCGGCGAACAAAACAGCGCTTATTTTGATGTCATGCGTTCTGCAGATGGCAGCACATTTAGTGCTATAGGCAGGTTAAATGCTGCGGGCAATACCTCCGGAACAAGTAATTATGCATTAACCGATGTTTCGCCTAAAGCAGGATTAAACTATTACCAGCTGAAACAGGTAGATCTTGATGGCACATCTTCATTATCAGGTATTGTACTTATCAAAAATGGCATTGCGGGTAAGGGGTTGATTGTAAAAAACATTCATACAACCAGTGCACAGTCAGTTCAAATACAGGTACATTCTGATGAAACTACCAGCGCCTCGATCAATATCTTTAATGCAACGGGTAACCTGTTATCTGCCAAAACTGTACATCTGCTCTATGGTAGCAATAACGTGGCTGTTCCGTTTACGGGTGCTGGAGGTGTATACGTGGTTGCGGTTTACACGGCCCAGTCCACAACAAGCACAAAGTTTATAAAATAGCATCCAAATATCTTAAGATTCCTTTGATCCCTGCCCGTAAAAAAGGCGGGGATTTTTTCAACTATGGCTTAACGTGCCTTCACGATATATAAATTTTCTGCTAATGATTAAGTATTCTTCAAAGAGTGCAAACGGTTGTTCAATTGAATGATCAAACAAAGCAATAAATTTATAGGCAGGCAATGAGTGGATTCTGGCCGGACAACCAACCTATAACGAAACAAAATGGGTAAAAAGCTATAATTTGATAGAGCGATCCAACTAATTCAAACGCCGGTTACATTAACATCGCTTTTAAAATATGAAAAGATTTTGTTTTGCCCTTGACCTGAAAGATGATGAAGAATCAATAACAGCTTATAAGAAAATGCATACCGCGGTGTGGCCCGGGATTATTGATTCTATTAAAGCAGCCGGGATCCTGCAGCTGGAAATTTACCAGGTGGCCAACCGTCTTTTTATGATAATGGAAACAGCTGATGATTTTTCTTTTGAACAAAAGAAAAAGGCGGATGAGGCCAATCCAAAAGTGCAGGAGTGGGAAACACTGATGTGGAAATACCAGCAGGCGCTACCCACGGCAAAACCCGGGGAAAAGTGGATGATGATGGAGAAAATATTTGCATTGTAATAATAGTATCGCAGGGGCAACAGTTGTATTTTTTTTGAAACCCGGTATTATCAAAGAGAGACGGGAGTGTTTTCGCCGGCCGTTCCGCCGCGAAAGTAAAAAAAACAGTAAACTAAAAATATATGCGGTTTAGAGCGGGCGATCGTAAGATGGTTTTATTTACAGGGATAACCTGGCTACTGGCGATCAATACGGCAGCGGGTCAAAAAAACTATACGACCATAAGCCCTGGTGATGCGGAAGCAGCAATCATACGTAAAGCGGCTAATGTTGTACCGCATCCCAGGCAGCTGAAATGGCAGCAACTGGAGCTGACCGGTTTTTTTCATTTTGGTGTAAATACTTACACTAACAAAGAGTGGGGTAACGGTAAGGAAGACCCGAAAATATTTAATCCCCGTTCGTTGGATGCCAACCAATGGGTAACCGTAGCTAAACAGGCAGGGATAAAGCAGGTTATATTAACAGCCAAACACCATGATGGATTTTGTTTATGGCCCACCCGCACCACCGAACATTCCCTGAAGAACAGTCCCTACCTGGATGGAAAAGGCGATTTAGTGAAAGCAGTAGCTGATGCCTGCAAAAAAAATAAAATAGGGTTTGGAATCTATCTTTCACCATGGGATATGAATGCAGCCTCTTACGGTACGGATGCCTATAATGATTTTTTTATACAGCAGCTTACGGAGTTGCTTACCAACTATGGCCGCATCGACGAGGTTTGGTTTGATGGAGCCAAAGGGGATGGCCCCAATGGAAAAAAACAGGTCTATGATTTTGATCGCTGGTACAAACTGATAAGGCAATTGCAGCCTACGGCAGTTATTGCCATCATGGGACCCGATGTACGCTGGGTGGGCACGGAAACAGGGTATGGCCGGGAAATAGAATGGAGCGTAGTGCCCGTGGATAATTTAGATCCTGCAACCATCGCCGCCGGATCTCAACAGGCCATAGCTTTTAAACCTACGGGAGATATGACCGGGAACGACCTGGGCAGCCGGGAAAAAATAAAAAAAGCGAGTGGCCTGGTTTGGTATCCTGCCGAAACAGATGTGTCTCTAAGGCCGGGCTGGTTCTATCACCCCGAAGAAAATGATAAAGTGAAGTCGCCCGAAAAGCTGCTGGATATTTATTATCATTCAGTGGGAAGAAATGGCGTGTTATTACTGAATATTCCACCCGACACCCGGGGACTGGTACACGAGTCGGATATTAAAAATTTGATCGAATGGAAAAGCTTGCGGGAGCAGACTTTTAAAAGAAATCTCGCAGCCGGCGCAAAAATAAAATCGGGTAACGGTGCAGGTTTTAAAAAATTGCTGGATGGTAATGACGCTACTCACTTTACCACCACCGGCGCTGATACTACTATTATGATTGCGTTTACATTAAAAGGCCCCAAAATTTTTGATGTCTTATTGCTCCAGGAAAATATCCGAAGGGGCCAACGGGTTGAGAAATTTGTATTGGAATACTTAAGGGAAGGCGCCTGGAAAACTGCTGCTGAAGGAAGTACGATTGGTTACAAACGTTTGTTGCGTTTCCCGCAGGTAACAGCCAGCCAGGTGAGGTTAAGAATTTTATCATCCCGTTTAAATCCTTTTATCGCTGAATTTGGGTTATATAAACAAGCCGATCTTAAAAACGCAGACGGTAGTAAATAGATGAATACTATGTGCAAAGAAAAAATTAGGAAGGTTTTATTTGAAAGTGATTGTAGAGGGTGTGGAGAAATTTAATAAACGCATCCGCTTTAATGAATAACAGCGCAACGGCAGTGGCTGTTTAAAAAATAAATGCTTGTCACCCAAAGGGATATTACCATGAAAAATACAGTCCTGTTCACAAAATATGCAATGGTATCACTGCTGTTGTTTTGCAGCGCACTTGCTTATTCCCAGGCAAAGGTGAATGCTGACTCCATTCGCGGCAAGATGCAATGGTTCGCAGATGCAAAGCTCGGCATATTTATACATTGGGGTATTTACGCGGTGAATGGTATTGATGAAAGCTGGAGTTTCCACAACAAAAAGATCTCCTACCCGGATTACATGAAGCAATTGAAAGGTTTCACTGCGGCAAACTATGATCCGCAGGCCTGGGCTGAATTGATAAAAACATCAGGGGCTAGGTACGCGGTGATCACTACCAAACACCATGATGGTGTTGCTTTGTGGCCAACTAAAGAAAAACATTGGAGTGTAGTGAAAAATACACCGGCAAAAAGAGACCTGCTGAAACCTTTTTACGATGCATTGGATGCACAAGGTATAAAACGCGGCGCTTATTTTTCATTGATAGATTGGAGCCACCCGGATTACCCTGGTTTTTTAAAGGATAGTAACCGTTATAAAATTGCAGGGCAACCAGCGCGCTGGAAAAAGTTCCAGGCGTTCAACGAAGCGCAGATCAACGAAATAAACAAAACATACAAACCGGACCTCTGGTGGTTTGATGGGGATTGGGAGCGCAGTGACGAAGAGTGGCAAAGCGAAAAGTTGCGCAATGGTATCCTGGCGGTACAGCCTTCCGCCATTATCAACGGCCGCCTGCAGGGGTATGGGGATTATGATACACCTGAACAGAATTTTCCTGTCACCCGCCCAAGCTTTAACTGGTGGGAACTTTGTATGACGATCAATAATAGCTGGGGGTATCAACCTTCGGATACCAATTATAAAACGCCTTTTGAAGTGATCAGCATTTTCGTGGATGCAGTGAGCAATGGCGGAAATCTTTTATTGGATATTGCCCCAAAGGCAGACGGGTCAATCCCTGCAGAACAGGTATATGTTTTAAAAGAGCTGGGCAGGTGGAACGCCAAACACGGCGAAGCGATCTTTAATACTATTGCGGGTTTGCCGCAGGGGCATTTTTATGGGCCAACTACGTTGTCGAAGGATTCAACGACGTTGTTCCTTTTTCTTCCCAACCAATCCGCAGGAAATATCATGATCAAAGGATTGGATAATAAGATACTGGATGTGGAGTTACTGGGGACCGGCCAGTTTCTTCCTCACAAGCTGGTAGGCAAAATTTCCTGGAGCCCGGTACCGGGGCTGGTTTTTATTGATGTGCCGCAAGCTGCCGGGGATGCGTACGTAACGGTGCTTAAAGTTAAACTGGATAAACCAGTGAAACTTTACCGGGGCCGCGGGGGATTAAATTAATACCGGTAAAATCTGCGGAAAATCACAACAAAAATTCAATCGTTTAAATAATCAGCACTTATGTCTTTTCTAAAATCCATCCTCCTCGTTCTATCACTGGCTCCCTTGTTTTTAAAGGCCCAACAAATTTCTATCATCCCCCAACCTGCGAAAGTTGTATCGCTGCCAGGTAATTTTATTTTGGATGCCAATACCACCATCAGGTATAATGTTGCACAAAAAGAATTAGGCCAGGCTGCTGAGTTTTTAAATGCCGCTATAAATAATGTTGCGGGGTATACCCTGCCAAAAAACGCGTCACAAAAAAAGACGATACAGTTAACACTCCAGAAAGTAGAATTGGTTGGCGATGAAGGGTATCAAATGGAAATCACACCCGGTGGGATTGTGATCCGGGCCAATAAAAAGGAAGGTGTTATTTACGGCATACAATCTTTATTACAAACCCTGCCGGCCATCCGTACCAATGCCGTGTTGCAAATACCTTGTATGACCATCACAGATTATCCCCGGTTTAAATACCGTGGCATGCACCTGGATGTGAGCCGGCATTTTTTTGGACCTGAATTCGTAAAGGAATATATCGACCTCATTGCTTCATACAAAATGAATGTGTTTCACTGGCACCTGGTAGATGACCAGGGCTGGCGCATTGAGATAAAAAAGTATCCAAAACTGGTTTCAGTAGGAGGATTCCGCGTGGACCATACAGATAAAGTCTGGGCTACCCGCCCGCAGGCAAAACCAGGGGAACCTGCTACTTACGGTGGATATTATACGCAGGAGCAGATCAAAGAGATCATCCGGTATGCTGCTGAAAGAAATATTATCGTTATACCTGAAATTGAGATGCCGGGGCATGTGGCATCTGCAATTGCAGCCTATCCCGCGCTTAGCTGTACCCAAACGCCGCAACTGCCGCTGACCGGCGGCAACTACAGCAATACCTCTTCCAATTATTGTGCAGGGAATGATTCCGTATTTAATTTTCTACAGGATGTATTGACAGAGGTGATTAATCTTTTTCCTTCAAAATACATTCATATCGGTGGCGACGAAGTAGAGAAAGCTCCCTGGAAAAAATGTCCCCGTTGCCAGGCCAGGATAAAAAAGGAGGGTTTAAAAAATGAGGAGGAATTGCAGAGTTATTTTATCAAACGAATAGAAAAATTCGTTACCGGAAAAAACAGGAAGATAATCGGCTGGGATGAAATTTTGGAAGGTGGATTAGCGCCAACAGCAACCGTAATGAGCTGGAGGGGGGAAGCGGGTGGTATTGCCGCAGCAAAAATGAAACATGATGTGATCATGACACCCGGGAAACCTGTTTATTTTGATCATTACCAGGCCGGGCCGGCGGGTGAACCACTGGCAATTGGCGGTATGAATACGCTGAAGAATGTATATGACTACGAGCCGGTGCCGAAGGAACTTACCCCGGACGAGGCAAAGTATGTGTTAGGGGCGCAGGCGAACTTATGGTGCGAATTTATCACGACGCCATCGCATGTTGAGTACATGATCCTTCCAAGAATGCCGGCCCTGGCAGAAGTAGTGTGGTCACCGAAGGAAAACAAAAACTGGGAAAACTTTAATCAGCGGTTAAAACATCATTTTACCAGGTACGCACAACAGGGTCTGCAATATAGTGCGGGCAATTTTACGGTGAATATAAAGCCGGTTTCTCAAAATGGAAAACTGTTTGTCCATCTTTCTTCGGACATTGTAGACAGCGAAATTTATTATACACTGGATGGAACGGAACCTACCTTAAATAGTTTTAAATATACAGAACCGATAGTAATCAATACTTCCGCCCTGGTAAAAGCATCCACAGTTATTAATGGGCGGGTCATGGGCGTGCAGGCAGCCAGGCAAAATTTTGTGAAACATAAAGCGATCGCAAAAAACGTGACTTATGTCAACCCCGTTAGCCGTAATTACATGGCTGATGGCCCGAATTCCTTAACCGATGGCGTAAGAGGAACAAATGCAGTAACTAAATATTGGCATGGCTTCAGCGGAAAAGATATGATCGCCACAATTGATCTTGGCGAAAACAAAACAATACAAAACATTTCATTGGGTTGCCTGCAGAATTACAGCGATTGGATATTTCTACCGCAATCAGTAAAGTTTGAAATTTCTGCTGATGGTATTTCTTTTAAGGATATACAAACCGTCCTCAACCCGGTTGATATCAAACAGAAGAATGCCTTGTTTGATTTTAAGGCGAATTTTCCATCACAAACGGTACGGTACATCCGGGTAACGGCAAAAAATAATTTTTGCCCGGCGGGTCATCCGGGTGAGGGAAAGCCGGGATGGATCTTTGCGGATGAAATTATTGTTGAATAATTAAAAAGGGTCGCTGATGATAAAAAAAAGTGGAATCATATGGGCAATGCTGTTTTGCTGCTTTAGTATATCATCGGGTGCGCAGGTAAAGTCGGCTGATGGCGGGGTTATCGCGGCTACACCACCCATGGGATGGATGACCTGGAATTATTTTGCCGATAAGATAAACGAAAAAGACATCAGGGAAATGGCGGATGCGATGGTAAGCAGCGGCATGCTGGAGGCAGGATACAATTATGTGTTTATCGATGACGGCTGGCAGGGTGGACGCGATAACCGTAACAACTTAATTGCTGATCCTTCGAAGTTTCCATCAGGGATAAAAGCTTTAGCGGAGTATGTGCATAGTAAAGGGCTGAAGCTCGGTATTTATTCTGACGCGGCCCCGCTTACCTGCGCAGGCTACACTGCCAGCCTGCATCTTGAAGAGCAGGATGCAAAAACTTTTGCCGCCTGGGGGATTGATTACCTGAAATACGATTATTGTAATGCTCCAAACGAAATGGCCGTTGCCAAGGCCCGCTATAAAAAAATGGCGGATGCCCTGCGCAAAAGCGGTCGGGACATAACGTTCGGTATTTGCGAATGGGGCGACCGGCAACCATGGCTTTGGGGCACAGCCGTTGGTGGCCAACTTTGGCGTACAACTGCCGACGTTAGAGATAAATGGAAGGCGCTGACGCCCGTGAAAAATGCAGCGGAATTGCACAGGGTAGGTGCGGGTATAATAGATATTGTAGATCATAGTGTGCATTATGCTGCTTATGCAGGGCCCGGCCACTGGAACGACCTGGATATGCTGGTGGTAGGATTGTATGGTAAGAAGGGGCCTTCGGGCGCACTCGGAGGCATTGGATGCACCGATGTAGAATACCAGAGCCAAATGAGTTTGTGGTGTATGATGGCATCACCTTTGGCCGCTACGAATGATGTACGAAACATGAATGCGGTTACAAAAAATATTTTAATGAATGCGGATGCAATTGCCATCAACCAGGATGTGTTGGGTAAGCAGGCCGAGAGAATTGTTCACAACGATACGATGGATGTATTTGTAAAACCATTATCAAATGGCGACTTTGCTGTTGCTGTTTTAAACAGGTCGTCAGCAACGCAAACTTTCGATATCAACTTTAGTTCAATAGGACTTCCGGGCATTTATAGCATAGATGATCTGTGGGGGAATGAAAAAAAGATTAAAAACGGGAAAAAATGGAAAGGGTCGGTCCTGTCGCATGAAACAAAATTATTCAGGCTTAAAAAAGTTAAATAGCCCAACATACAATCAAAAGACCAATGCCATGAAAAAATATTTGACATTAATTGCTGTGTTCCTTATGAGCATAAGTTATGCCCAGCGGGATACCATCGTCATCAACAATGATTGGTTATTTACTACTGATAAAAAGTCGGAAGGGTTACCCAATAAGTGGTTTGAAAAGGGATTGTCAAACACAAAAACGGTTCAGCTTCCGCATACCTGGAATGTCGACAGGGAACATGAGATGTATTATGGCTGGGCCTGGTACCAGAAGAAAATAAATGTCCCTGCCAGCTGGAAAAATAAACGCGTGGTACTTCAGTTTGGCGCCATCAACCATACTTCATTTGTATATATCAATGGTAAAAAGGTCAATGAAAATATTGGCGACGGCTTTAGTAAGTTTTACATTAACCTGGATGGTAAATTAAATTATGGGCAGGATAATATCATTACTGTAGCCTGCAATAATGATTATGGAAAAAATAAAGTGCCATATGCGAACTCCTTCGACTGGCCGAATGATGGGGGAATCATCCGTAAAGTAGCCCTGGTCGTTTCTGCTAAGCCGGCTGCTTCCTATATCCACCTGGCGCCGCAACTCGATCTAAAAGATAGTTCCGCAAAACTCCAGATCAGATTGGGATTTGAAGAACCGGTTGGTTCGGATATAAAATTTGATATCAGCATTACCGAAGAAAACCAGGCAACTAAAAAAGTTGTTTGGCGATCATCACAAAAACCTGTTTTGAAAAACGGGGTGGCTTATGTAGACGCTGGTTTCTCAAAAGTTAATCCATGGCATATTGATTTTCCCAACCTGTACCGGGTAACCGTTACTGTGATCAAAGGGAAAAAAGCAGTGGACAAAATCTCAGCCAATACCGGGTTTAGGGAAATTAAATTTATTAATGGGCAAACCCATTTAAACGGTGAAAGGGTGAAGTTGATGGGCGTAGAATGGACAGCCGGAAGTAATCCCGATTTTGGATTTGCAGAAACCGATGCGGAGATCATAAGGCATGGAAAACTGATGAAAGATGTGAATTGTATTTTCAGCCGGTTGCATTTTCAGCAGGACGATTTGTTTTACGATTTCTGCGACCGGAACGGCATTCTTTTGCAACAGGAAGTGCCACTTTGGGGACCGGAAACACCCGCCAATGATACCATACGCAGTATTGCCATGAAACAACTGGACCGGATGATCAGCAATTATTATAACCACCCCAGTATTTTTGCCTGGGGTGTGGGTAACGAGCTCAGGGGCCGGGATGAAGTGATGAAAAAGATGATTGAGGACCTGATTAAAAAGGGACGGGAGCTGGATCCTTCAAGGATGCTGGCTTATGTTAGCAATACGCTAACGCAGGGATTTTATAACAATCCAAAATTTGTGGCAGATGCCGCTAACGCCGGCGATTACCTCATGATGAATGAATACGGTGGAAGCTGGTGGGATATCCCTACCGGGAAAATTCATCACTACCTCGATAGCGTGCATTTGAGTTACCCGGATAAACCATTTTTTATTTCTGAATTTGGTTTGTGTGAGCCCAATTTTCGTGGCGGGGATGAGAGAAGGATAGAAGACCTTATTTACCATATGGCCATTTATGAAACCAAACCGTATGTAGAAGGTGCCATTTATTTTGATTTGACCGACTACCGTACGCATTATCCCGGTACATCAGAAAAAACTAAATTCAGGAGAAGGGTACATGGCATCTATGATATGTATGGCCAGGCTAAACCATCCATGAAAGTATTGAGGGAAATGTCTTCACCTATCGAAGTACAAAATATTCACCGTGGTAATAAGGGGAAACTTAGGGTACTTATTTTTGGTTCCATTGGTTTGCCGCAATACAAAACGCAGGGATATAAATTGTATCTCTCCGATAAAAAAGATAATTACAACGGCACAAAGAGCTACGATATTCCTGCGCTAAAACCCGGCCAAAGGACTTATGTGGAAATAGATGACTTGTATAACGGCGAAGGCATTATTACGGTAAAAAATCCTTTGGGTTATGTGGCTACGCAGAAAGACTTTTCAAATCCTTACGAATAAAAAGAAATGAAGCGTACCCTGCCAATACTTATTTTGTTGTTTACGTCTTTTTTTTGCCTTGCTCAAAACAATGACTGTATCATTCGTTTTGACAAACCTGCTGCACATTTTACAGAAAGTTTGCCGTTGGGCAATGGCCGCCTCGGCGCTATGGTTTTTGGGGATGTAAAAAAAGAAAGGATCGCATTAAATGAGATCTCGCTATGGAGTGGCGGGCACCAGGAGGCCGATCAGCAGGGAGCTCACGGGTATTTAAGACCGATTCAGGATTTGTTACTAGCCGGAAAAAACATGGAAGCGCAAGGCCTGCTTCAAAAACATTTTGTTGCAAAAGGCAGGGGCTCGGGGTATGGGAACGGTGCCAGTGATAAATACGGCTGTTATCAAACGATGGGTGATCTTTTCATAATCTGGCAGGACACCAGTGCCGTATCCGATTACTCCCGTGTACTCGATATTGAAAAAGCTACAGCTCTTACTTCATTTAAAAGGAATGGTATCGTTTACAAAGAGGAAGTATTCACAGATTTTGTAAATGATATCATCTGGATAAAACTCAGTACCAGCAAAAAAGCGGCTATCCGTGCCCGTTTGAGTTTATATCGCAAAGAAAATGCTTCGGTGAAAGCCTGGGGGAATCAGCTTGTGATGAAGGGAAAATTGCATTCCGGAAAAGATGCAGGAATGCAATTTGTTACCATTGCAGAACTTGTTCCGGCAGATGGAAAGGTTTCTGTTGAAGGCAACGAACTCCTGCTTGAAAATGCCTCGGAGTGCTGGATCAAAATAAGTGCAGCTACAAATTTTGATTATGAAAAATATGCATTGAAAGCAATAGATCCCGCCATGCTCGCAGAAAAACTGTTGGATAAAACAAAAAACCGCTCGTTTGCTGTAGCCAAACAAAAAAGCACCACCGCATACCGGCAATGGTTCGATCGCTGCAAATGGACAATGCCCGCTGGTAAACCATTGAATGGTTTAACGACCCACCAGAGATTGGAAAACTATGCTAGCGGCAAGGCAGATCCGCAACTGCCGGTGCTGTATTTTAATTTTGGTAGGTACTTACTTATTTCTTCTTCCCGCCCGGGACTATTGCCCGCAAACCTGCAGGGCTTATGGGCAACAGAATATCAAACGCCCTGGAATGGAGACTATCACCTGAACATCAACCTGCAAATGAATTATTGGCTGGCAGAAACGGCCAACCTTTCTGAGTTGGCTGACCCGCTGTTCAGATTTACAAAAAGCCTGGTGCCCAACGGCGAAAAAACCGCCAAAGCTTATTATGATGCCCCCGGTTGGGTAGCCCATGTAATCAGCAATCCGTGGAAGTATACTTCACCGGGCGAAGGCGCCGACTGGGGCTCTACGCTTACCGGCGCTGCATGGCTCTGTGAGCATATCTGGGAGCATTACCGGTTTACAAAAGATGAGGCCTTTCTCAAAAATTATTATCCCGTGCTTAAAGGAGCTGCTCAATTTTTGCAATCTATCTTAATAAAAGATACAGCCAGCGGCTGGCTGGTAACCGCACCTTCCAATTCGCCTGAAAATACTTATATCAGCCCAACCGGATTTCGTGGGCAAACCAGCATGGGCCCTGCAATGGATATGCAGATTTGCAGGGAGATCTTTAATGCTTCCATCCAGGCCTCTGGAATTTTAAAAACCGATTCCCTGTGGGCTAATCAAATTGAAAAACTTTTACCTCGTTTAGCGCCCAATACCATTGGTGCAGCCGGTGATTTAAATGAATGGCTGCATGATTGGAAAGATGCGGAGCCAACGCATCGGCACGTGTCGCATTTATATGGTGTGCATCCCTATGACGAGATTACGCCCTGGCAAACGCCCGCCCTGGTTGCTGCAGCAAAGAAAACATTGGAACAAAGAGGCGATGGAGGAACCGGTTGGAGCAAGGCCTGGAAAATTAATTTTTGGGCAAGGCTTGGTGATGGCGATCATGCCTTAACGCTACTAAGGCAATTGCTGCAACCAGTTTCGGCTATGGGTGGCGGCAAACAGGGTGGCGGCACTTATCCCAACCTTTTCTGCGCACATCCTCCATTTCAAATAGATGGAAACTTTGGTGGCACAGCCGGCCTGGCAGAAATGTTATTGCAAAGCCACGGAGCCGGCGAGGTAATCAGGTTCTTACCAGCCTTGCCTGCTGATAAAGATTGGCAGAACGGAAGTATTAAAGGCTTGAAGGCCAGAGGGGGATTTGAGGTGGATATCCATTGGCGAAACGGTGTAGTGCAATCGGCGAAGATTATTTCGTTAAAAGGATTTCTTTGCCGGCTGTTGTTGCCCATCGGAAAAATCATTACAAATGCCAGCGGAAAGAAAATTGCAATTATACGGAAAGCGGGAGGTATAGTGGAGTTCAATAGTACGGCCGGACACAGCTACCATGTCAAATAATAAAGAAACTAAAAAGACATTTTGAAATTACACATTCCTACATACATGAATAAGCTTTTTGTGCAAAACAAAGTGTGTAACTGCTGTGGAAAGGGATGTATGAGTCAGGCATTTAAAATAAAGCAGATGAAGAGGTACGTTCAATTATTATCAGCTATCCCATTTTTGTTTTTTGCCATATCTTCTTACGGGCAACCGGCGGCCCCCATGCGGGAAAGACCAAATATCGTTATCATCGTATCTGATGATCATGCATATCAAACGATCAGTGCTTATGGAAGCAAACTGATGCAGACACCCAATATTGACCGCATAGCCAATGAGGGCGTGTTGTTTAAAAAAGCGTATGTCACCAATTCTATTTGCGGCCCGAGCCGTGCGGCCATTCTTACCGGCAAATACAGTCATAAAAACGGGTTTAAAGACAATACACATTCCCGGTTTGACAGTTCGCAGAATACATTTATTAAAGAACTGTCGAAGACAGGCTATCAAACTGCATGGATCGGCAAATGGCATTTGGAATCACAACCCCAGGGTTTTTCTTACTGGCAAATTTTACCTGGACAGGGCAGCTATTACAATCCTGATTTGCTGATGATGGACGGCAGCAAAAAAAGAGTAGCGGGTTATGTTGCCAATGTAGTGGAAGATTTAGCGGAAAGCTGGCTGGATAACAGGGATACAACCCAGCCTTTTTGCCTGGTCATTGGCCATAAGAATACACACCGCACCTGGATACCCGACACAATGGATATGGGCAGGTTTGATAATACAACTTTTGAGTTGCCGGATAATTTTTATGACAGTTACCAGGCAAGGTCCGCTGCGGCCGGGCAGGATATGACTATAGCCAAAACAATGATAATGGGCTATGATTTAAAGATGTTTGATGGCGAAATCAAAGAGGGCAGCATCACCCGGATGAATGCAGCACAGCGGGCAAAGTTTGACGCTTACTACAATCCCATCCTCGCTGATTTTAAACAGCAGCATCTAACAGGCAATGCCCTTACGGAATGGAAATACCAGCGATACCTGAAGGATTACCTTGCTACCGCTGTTTCACTGGACCGCAACATTGGCCGGACATTAGATTACCTGGATAAACACAAACTTTCCCAAAATACCATCGTTATTTATGTGTCCGACCAGGGTTTTTATATGGGGGAACATGGCTGGTTTGATAAACGGTTTATGTATGAGGAATCTTTCCGAACTCCGCTGCTGGTGCGTTATCCCGGCACGGTTACACCCGGCACTACCAATAACAATATGGTGATGAACATTGATATAGCTCCAACCCTGTTAAGTGCTGCGGGCGTGGCTGTTCCCAACGATATGCAGGGCGAATCATTCCTGGCACAATTCAACAACAAGCAAGGAAAGACCAGGAAAGCGATGTACTACCATTATTATGAAAACGGGGAACATGCAGTCTCACCTCATTTCGGTATCAGCACAGGCAGGTACAAGTTGATTCGTTTTTATAAAAGAGTAGAAAACTGGGAGCTGTACGATTTAAAAAAGGACAAGAGAGAAATGAAAAATCTGTACGATGATAAACGTTATAAAAAGCGGATAGCCAAACTTAAGAAACAATTAAACAGTGTAATAAAACAATATGATGATACGGATGCAGAACGGATACTGCAACTCGAAAAAGTAAATGCAGGATTATAAGAAGCAACATTTTTTTATTTAATGACAAAAGACTAATCATGAAGGAACTATTTTATGTAGCAGCTATTTTCACAAGCATGGTAGCGCAAAGCCAGTCCACACTCCCCATTATTCCACTGCCACAAACTTTGACAGTGCAAAAGGGAAACTTTACGCTGTCTAACAAAGTGCACGTGTATTATGGCGACCCGGCTTTGCGGCCCCTTGCTGAATTAGCAGCCAGTGGAATTAAGGATGCAGCCGGCTTTTCTCTTCAAACAACTTCCATTCTGTCGCAACAAAAAAATGCCCCATCTATAACCTTGCAACTGGATGCATCGGTTGCAAACGATGAAGGTTATGTATTAGATGTAAAAGCAAAAACGATTACAATAAAAGCCAAAAAACAAAATGGGTTGTTTTACGGCATTCAAACTTTATTACAACTGATACCCCTGGATGGCAAAAAAAATATTGCTGCAGTGTTCATACAGGACGAACCACGTTTTACATGGCGGGGCATGATGATGGATCCCTGCCGCCATTTCTGGTCAGTTGATTTTATTAAAAAATTCATTGACCAGTTGGCTTACCACAAACTCAATAAATTCCATTGGCACCTTACGGAAGACCAGGGCTGGCGGATTGAAATTAAAAAGTACCCGAGGTTACAGGAAATTGCAGCCTGGAGAAACGGAACACAGGTTGGTTTCGAACGTAACAAAACAGACGGCATCCGCTACGGTGGCTACTATACACAGGAGCAGGTGAAAGAGGTGGTAGCCTATGCCGCTACAAAATACGTGGAAGTGATACCGGAAATCGAAATGCCAGGACATTCAGTAGCGGCGGTTACGGCGTACCCTTTTCTTGCTTGTAATCCTTTAAGTTTTGAAACGGGTAAACCGCACGAGGTACGCCAGGTTTGGGGTGTTTCAAAAGATATCTATTGTGCAGGTAATGATACCGTATTTACCTTTTTACAAGATGTATTAAGAGAAGTGATCCCTTTATTTCCTTCTAAATTTATTCATATCGGCGGTGATGA
>JAKFCK010000509.1:0-12927 GCA_036676685.1 Chitinophagaceae bacterium
AAACTGTATAGGGCGGTATGCCTGGGTATAATTCGCATATATTTCAGTGGACTTGCTTACATGGTATTCTGCGCCCACCCCGGCAATAGCAAAACCACGACTCCGGGTTACATTTTGAAGTGTAACCGGGTTGCCACTGCTGTTTACATCCTGCCCGTTTGCTTTGCCCTCCAGCCATTCATAGCGGATGCCCGGAATGAACAATAACTTATCGGTAATCCTGAAAACGTTTTCTACAAACGTCGCTCCGTTCCTGGATTCAAAAGTTATGTCGCGGAGATAGGGAGAAGTCTGTGATAAGTCATAGTCAATGCCAGTGCTGCCTGTAGGTTTGTTATTGGGGTCGGCCAACCGGTGTGTACTGCCTGTGTACAGCCTGATGCCGCCCGAAATTGTATTTTTCATCCCGGCGAACGTATAATCAGTTATTACACGGCTTTCCAGTCCGAAGTTCCTGTATTGGTCTTTATTCAGCGCCCGTTTGTTGTAGGTTCCTGTCACAGGATTGATGCTGTCTTTTGCAAGGATGCCGGCGGCTGGCAGGTAACCTACGCTGTTTCGATCGCCTATTGTAGCAAATAATTTTGTATTCCAGAGCGTGTGGTTATTTATCTGATAATTGAAAATCAGCGCCGGGTTTGTCCAGGTTATATCAAACCAATTGCGGCTTCTGAAACTTTGTTTGGTGTCTTCCTCAAACTGCTTGTCTGTTAAGCCCCCTGCCTGCTGGCTCCGGATATGCGAGTGCATCACTTCCGCAGTTAAAGAGATTTTAGGGGAAAAGGAGTAAGTCACCGTGCCGAAACCTGCATCAGTATAAAAACGGCTGTTATCCCTGTACCCGTTACCGTTGCGATGATCAAAGAAAGAATAGTAATGTATCTTTTTTGATGTACCTCCAATGGCATTGTAGCTGTTGAACAGGCCATTGCTTCCAACTGTTTGCTGGGTTTCAAATTCTACCCTCTTGTTGATCTCGCTGCCGTTGCGTAGTATATAATTCACCATACCTCCAAACTGTGCCCCGTATTGTAAAGCGCCGGCTCCACGAACGACTTCAATGCGTTGCACTGCCTGTAATTGTGGATTATAATAAGCCTCAGGATACCCGAACGGATCTGCTGAAATATCATAACCGTTCTGGCGAATATTAAATTCCCAGCTTCGGTTCGGGCTGAGCCCCCTTGCAGCTATCCCGATCTGTATGCCACTGGGATCGCTTTCCCACACATGTATGCCAGGAACCTTTGCCAATACCTGCCTCATCGTGTTGTTGCTTACATTACCCTGGACATTATCCAATACTATCAGTGCATTTTTTTTGCCGGCGTATATGCTTGTGCCCACTATTTCCGGCATTTGTTGATAGTCAGTTTTGCTGCCCCGACCAACAACAGTCACGTCAGATAAGTATTTTGTCTTAATGCTGTCTTTTAATTGTGGAGTATCCTGGTTTTGTGCGTTTGCAGAGAAAGTTGCCAGTAAAACAACCATCATTCCCATGCTTCTTCTCATAATAATTTCCCTTTAGGCTGCAAAAATGAGAAATAAGGGTCGGTCGGCCTTACGGAAGCGGGAAAAGCATTTACACAATCGGGAACTTGATTTCGGGATCCGCCCGCACGCATTGTTCGGGGAAGGCATTGAGCGCACCGTAAAGAAAAGCGTTGGTGGGTAACCCCCCGCTGTGGGCGGGCGTTAACTTATGTAAGTTTACGTTATTCCAACACTTTTTTGAGGATCAACATTCCCCGAAATTCCGGCTTCATTAGTGCGAACTCCTTGTCGGACAACTGGACAGCGCCGGAGACCACATAGCCTAAGGATTGGTAAAATTGAATAGCACCTGACCCGGAGTCCATTGCTTTCAGGAAGATAATCTCTTTATTTAATTGCTGTGCCCTGTCCATTGCGAGGTCCATTAACTTCCGTCCAATCCCTTTTCCTGATGTTTGCCTGAACAAATAAATGCGTTCAACCTCCAAAGCCTGAAGAGCCTCATTGCCAGGTAAGCATGCCTGTAAAACCAGTTTCATATATCCTATCGGCTGGTCGTCACGGTATACAATATAATATTCAACATTATGTGTGTTGAGTTCGGCCGCTATTTTTTGACTGTTGTATGCATACTCTTCCATGTACCATTCAGCACCCCCGGGAAGCCAGAGATATAAATAATGCTCCTTATAAATTCTCTTCGCGAGATCAGACAAAAAGTCTGCATCGCCGGGAGTTGCTTTTCTGATAGTGATCATCTGGCGTTATTTATCAAAAGGGGTGGAACCAAAAGATACTAATCAAACTTGTTTCCAGAATTTAGTAGCATCCTGCCGGGGAAGTGGTGAGTTGTGGGTTGTGGGTTGTCCCGGTATCGCTCACTCATCGGGATCACCCTTTTCGCTTTGCTCCCCACAATAAGCGGGCAGGCTCCGTCTGAAAAGTGCGGAGCTGATAAGATTTTGCTTGTTACTAAGTAGGTGGTGAATGATGAAAATATCGATATCCTTTTGTGCTGTAACAATCAGCTCTCCCGGACTGGAAATAAAAAAGTCCATTATATTAAATATAATGAACTTTCAGAGGCAAAGGGTATTTGGAATGATATACCAAAACTGATTAGCAGGGTCATCAAACCAAACATGAGATTAGCAAGGCTAAGGTGGACGTAAGATAATGCCCTTTTGCAAGTTAAACAATCGTAAAACTACGTACTAAACGATATGGTGATTTGGTGATTTGCAAGTTATATTGATGCTTTAGCTGCTGCCGCGATAACCCTCGTCTTAGAAAATAAAGATTCTTAATAAAATGAATCGGCTCAGAAAAGTAGACTCACCCGTTATCATGGCATATGACGTCGCAACTATTGGAAAAGTCAAATTTTTGTTGAACCTTTAGTCTACCAAGCCTACCGACAATGGAATTAAATAAGGATACAGCAAAAGATGATGAAACTCCTGCGGAGTTCGACAAACAGCCATCGCCAAATGAACCTGCAAAGGTGATGTTAGCCGACGATGATAAAGAAGACCAGGAACTCTTCCAGGAGGCACTTACCGAAACAAACATTCCTTCCGAATTAACCATTGTGAATAATGGAAAGGACCTCATGGATAATTTAAAAGATCCTGCGGAGCCTAACCCGGATCTCATTTTTATTGACATCAATATGCCGGTGAAAAACGGCAAGCAAGCGTTGGCCGAAATCAAAGCCGATAAAAATTTAAAAGATATTCCTACAGTAATACTGTCCACATCTAAAAATGACAAAGATGTAGAAGAAACTTTCCAGGCAGGCGCCAACCTGTATGTACCAAAGCCAAATTCCTTCGGCAATTTAATTGTGATATTGAAGAAAATCTTTTCGCTGAAATGGACAGGAGATCTATTCAGACCGCTAAGAAAAACATTTTTAATGTCTGAGGATGCCCTCCATAAAACTGATGGAAAAGAACCTGGCGATAGTGTTAAGTAGTTCCAAGGATTTACCCGGTAGTAACCTCATCGGTGTTAATCGGCAGCTTCATTCGTTAAACACAAAACGACGGTAGCCAGCAGGCAGCTTTTATCTCAGGATAGTATAGCGAGCCAGGTAATTTATGCCAAACCAGGAAAACTATTGCCGTAATGCATTATTACCTTGAAACGGTTCGGATAATTAAAATAAGACATAACCGAACTTAACAACCGGTATAATCGAAATTCACCTGTTAGGTATACCTGATCAATTTATGAATAAATAAAAACATGTCTCCTCTCTGCAAAATATTTTGACCATAAAAAAGGCCGCCCGGATTTACCCGGGCGGCTTTTTTGTTTATCACCTGGTTGTTAGTTTGGATAAACGAGCTTACCTGTGACCAATTGGTCACCAATCCTGAATTGATAGATCATGGTTTTTCTCATGTTTTCGGGCACATCGAAACTGATCGTTCTTACACCATCCTTTTCAATATAACCAGTGAATAAAGTTTTCACTTTTTCACCCATCAATCCAAACACCTCCAGGGTAGCCATTCCAGGCACTCTTGACTGAACGCTGAAGTTTACCCGGTCCGTGAAAGGATTTGGATAACTGGTAACACTCACCTGTCTTTCAGAGAGCAGGTTGGACCGAACAGCACCTCTTGAACCTCCGGGGATATCACTACAGAAATCGTGGTCATAATTGTTGTTGTACATATCCAGTCGTGATGCCAGGGTGCCGCAGTCTCCGGAAAGGAATGCCGCCCTGATTGCATTATACAGGCTGATGAAATCACTGTACGGTGTTTGGCTTAAGTAGCCTGTACCCCATGCCGCAGTGTTAAGCAATGCTGCATTTCCCTGGCGGGCAAGGTTGATACAGTTGCCGCCACCTGTGCTGCCTGCGTCGTGCATAGTAGATCCCGCAGGGATACGATCAATTGAACCTGCAGGGATATTGTAATAGGTATAAAAATCCGTACTGGTTATAAACCTGTGGCTTGCAGGCATACCAGGATATATTACACCACCTGACGTACCGCCTGCAACGAGAATGTCGCTGAAGGAATCCCACACTTCCGGATGTGTTTTGTAGAAACCTTGCGAACAGGCTCTTCCGGCAACCTGGACACCGCATGCAAATGTTACGGAGCAGGTGCTCACACAACCATTAGCGGCTGTGGCTGTAAGTGTGACGGTAACGTTTCCGCCTGCTCCAACATTGTACGTCAGCGTGCTTGTTCCGTTTCCGGACACATACGTGCCATTTCCACTTACTGTCCACACATAGTTGTTGTAGCCGGCCGGGCCGGTGAGCGTGTTATTTGTGGAACTACAAGCAGGAAGCATAGCAGGGGCACTGAGCATACATGGAGCGGCTGCGGCCACTGTCACGTTGAGCGTACACATTGCTATTTCGGTGTTGGCGTTAATAGCGGTTAAGGACACCACCATTGTACCGGCACCCGCTGCAGTCACGGTGATACTGTTTGTTCCGGTACCAGCTGTAATTGTTCCTCCTGTAACGGACCAGTTATAACTCTGATAACCCGCCGGTGCATTAAATACAAGGCCGGTAATACCAGGGCAGGCTGTCGTTGGTCCTGTAATGAGGCAAGGCAATGGTCCGCCTTCCTGTACATTCAGGAACCTGCTGCATGTACTTGTGCATCCACTTGCGTTTGTTACTGTGACAGTGTACGTGCCTTCAACTGTAAGGCCTGCGATAACGGCTCCGGTAGCGGTGAATCCGCCAGGGCCTGTCCAGCTATAGCTGGTACCGCCTGTGGCAGTAAAGGTCGTAGAACCTCCGGGGAGAATCACGTTCAATCCTGTGATAGCACATTCCGGTGCGGCACTGAACGAAAGCGTCCTGCTACAACTTGATGTGCAACCAGATGCATTGGTTACTGTTACCGTATAGGTGCCTGCAACTGTGAGGTTACTGATCGTTGCACCTGTGGCGGTAAATCCACCCGGGCCTGTCCAGCTGTAGCTTGTACCGCCGGTGGCAGTAAAGCTGGCAGCCTGGCCGGTGCAGAGCACATTATTGCCTGTGATTGCACAAACGGGGGCAGCATTCACGGTGAGTGTCCTGCTACATGTACTCGTACATCCACTGGCGTTAGTTACAGTAACGGTGTAAGTTCCGGCAACAGTTAAGTTATTGATCATAGCGCCTGTTGCAGTAAATCCACCCGGGCCTGTCCAGCTGTAGCCTGTACCGCCGGTAGCGGTGAAGCTGGTAGACTGGCCTGCGCAGATGACGTTGTTACCCGTGATGTTGCAAACAGGAGCAGGGTTAACTGTGAGTGTCCGGGTGCATGTTGAAACACAACCCGCAGCATTGGTAACCATCACTGTGTAAATGCCGGGCATTGTAAGGTTACTGATTGTTGCGCCTGTTGCGGTAAATCCACCGGGACCTGTCCAGCTATAGCTTGTGCCGCCTGTGGCAGTGAAGCTGGTGGATTGTCCTGTGCAGATATTGTTATTACCTGTTATCTCGCAAACCGGGAGCGCATTAATCGGAACCTGCACGCTGCAGGTTGAAGTGCAGCCGCTTGCGTTGGTGATTGTAACACTTACTACCAATGTTCCGGCAGCACCGGCATTGACGGTAAGTTGCGTAGTTCCCTGGCCTGCAGTAATTGTGCCTCCGGTAACAGTCCAGGCGTAGTTTGTACCGCCCGTAGGCACACTAAACACCCAACCCATGCTGTTTGCGCAAACAGGGGTTGAAGGTATGCGTGTGATCGTACATACAGGTACCGGGTTCACGGTAAGTGTCCTTGTACAGGTACTCGTACAACCGCTGGCGTTAGTAACGGTAACGGTGTAAGTACCGGCTGTTGTTAAATTACTAATTGTCGCACCTGTGGCGGTAAATCCACCAGGGCCCGTCCAGCTGTAGCTTGTGCCACCTGTGGCGGTGAAGCTGGCAGACTGGCCTGCGCAGATGACGTTGTTACCTGTAATTTCGCAAACAGGCAATGGATTCACTGTAAGTGTCCTTGTACAGGTACTCGTACATCCACTGGCGTTAGTTACAGTAACGGTGTAAGTTCCGGCAACAGTTAAGTTATTGATCATAGCGCCTGTTGCAGTAAATCCACCCGGGCCTGTCCAGCTGTAGCCTGTGCCGCCGGTAGCGGTGAAGCTGGTAGACTGGCCTGCGCAGATGACGTTGTTACCCGTGATGTTGCACACCGGAAGAGGATTTACAGTGAGCGTTCTGCTGCAGGTTGAGGTACAACCGGAAGCGTTGGTAACAGTCACTGTATAAGTTCCGGCAGTGGTTAAGTTGGATATGGTAGCGGCTGATGAAGTAAATCCACCAGGGCCCGTCCAGCTGTAACTTGTGCCACCTGTTGCGGTGAAGCTTGCAGATTGGCCGGCGCAAATAGTGTTGGTGCCGGTTATCTCGCATACAGGCAAAGGATTAATTGGTACCTGGATGTTGCAGGTGCTGGAGCAGTTGTTATTATTTGTAATCACTACAGACACGGACAATGTGCCGGCACTACCTGCACTTACCGTTATTTGGTTCGTGTTCTGCCCGGTGGTTATAGTGCCGCCTGAAACTGTCCAAACGTAACCAGCATGATCTGCGGGAGCAGTAAATATCCAGCCCGTTGTGTTGGCACAAATTGCGGCCTGCGTTGGCCTTGTAATGCTGCAAGCGGGTGACTGAACTACAGCCAGTGTAACAGGAGCTACATTGCAACATCCCGTGGTGGCTGATTCCACTTTGGCATAAACTACCCCGCTGGCTGATGTGTAACCTGAAGGATTGGTTATAGGAATTGTCAATAAAGCGTTACTGTACCATTCTATTGTATTGGCTCCGCCACCAGTGATGGTAGCATTAAGGCTGGTAAGATTAAATACGGCAGTAGATCCTGATGCTACACACATCGATAATCCTGCACCATTGGCAACAGGTAATGGATCGATGCTGAGCGTTTGGCTACAGGTGTTTAAAACACCACCGGGGCCTGATATGGTCATCGTGACCGTAACCGATCCGTTCGCGCTAAAGAAGCCTCCAGGACCGGGTACTAATGCAAGTTGTACCGGGCCGGTATAGGATCCCGATGCAGTCCCGGAGATCACCGCATTAGCCGTATTGGCACTGAGTGTAAACTGGTACGTAGGCGCAATGCCTACCATGTCTGCGGTGCCGATAAATACAACCCTGTCTGTAGATTCGCAGGTCCTGGAGGGTCCCACCAGCTGGCAGCTGGGGGCCAGGAAATATAGAGAACCATCTACTACCAGGTTGTGAAAAACCGATGCTGTGACGGCACCTGGCTGAGGTTGTTGATATGCCGTTCCATGATTACTCATTTCAATGGTAGGATACGGATAAGCAAAAGTACCGGCGTAAAAAAAGACACTAAGTAAGAGCGCCAAACAGGAGCGTTTTACCAGGTGTCTGTATAAAGGAACAGGCTGTAAGCCCCTTCCCGGGTTACAATAAATTTGTTTCATAGATTCATGTTTAAAATTTAGTAAAGAGGTGAATGGATTGCTCTACAGGAGATTGGAAATAGTTGATTCGCCTTGTTGCCATTGTGGCAACAGGGTAAAGGAAATGCATAGGATCGCATTCAAAATACCTGCTGTATGGGGGTAAATTTAGAAGGGTATTTTTATTGGACCAGGAAAGATAATGATCCACTCATAAGAGAAAGTATTGGCACAGATAAGTCCACGGGCATACAAAAGTCAACGGCAATCTGAGGTATTGGAGGAGAATAATTATAGCAATTCTTTCACAAATAATATTCCAATCAGATCGTCTTGTGTATTTTAATTTCGATGGACAATATTCCCCGTAGTAAATGTGCATAAATCATCCTGGGGGTAGTCACCAATAGCTCGCGTGACGCCCCTGTTTTATCGCTGTTGTGTAAAGAATAGAACAATCCTGTACGCAGGGCCCTGATAGATTCCATGCGTTTGGAAAAAAGGATACTTAGCAACGGGTTCGGGTCCAAAACAGCGGGCTATATATTAGCAGGAAATATATGTTTTTGGGTAGCCAGGTGATTATAACTTATAGTTTATATTAGTGTTCCAATGCCTACTGATGCACCACCGGGTCATTTTTACCTTTACCACAGAAGAAGACTTTAATACATTCATTAGTTTCCTTAGAAGCTCGGGGTTTTCTATTCATAAAGTTAATAAACCATCATTAGTGATCGAATGCAATATGTTATCTCATTTTATTTCCATTACCCGGGAGTTATTTAAACCTACAATTGTTTATTTGGATTAGAACGTGTTGGAATTTACGACGGATCGATTTGCCGGTTTGTGACTTGGAGATGTTATTTGTGATCTTATTTTGTGTGTTGAGTGTAGGGAGGAATGTACTGAAAACAATATTATCCTTGTACAAAAGAATTCGACCTTAAACAACCTACATATGCCCCGGCCACAGTTTCCCTGTGGCCTTTTTTGATGAGCAAATTCAACGGCTTTTCACTTTTTACGGGTATTGAGTGATTAAACTGCTTTTATCCCTTACCAAACCACAAACTATGAAGAAGAACGGACAAGCCGTCGGAGTTGAAGAAGATGAAGACGACCAGGCAATCCTGGGAGAAGTCCCCCAAATAAAAAAGATCTCTTTAATATATTTAGTATATATTACAAAAAGTTTTCATAGGGTACGGATTAAAATATGCCGGGGTTTCTACCCTGGCATTTTTATTAAATTTCAACTGTTCATATTTTTATCCCCGTATTTCCCTGCATTTGCAACCGGTTACTAACAAATGCCGGCCGGCAGATATGTTTACCTGATAAGATTACGATCTTATAAATAAATTAGTTAAAGGGTACCATTTAGAAACGATTATATGAAGGATAAAACAATTTTGATTTGTGATGATGATGAGAGCGTTCTTGAAACATTGAGTATGGTGTTAAAAAGTTTTGGTTGTAATGTTATACCTGAAAGAAAAAGTACCAATATTTTTTCTATTCTTGACCAAACTAAGCCGGACCTGCTTCTACTGGATCTGTGGATGCCGGCTTTACCCGGTGATGAAGTGATAAGAGTCTTGAAAAGTAATCCCGCCACCAGCTACATACCTGTTATCCTAATCTCAGCAAGCCCGGATGCAAAAACAGTTGCCGTTCAGAACGGGGCGGATGGTTTTCTTGCGAAGCCATTTCAATTAAATGAACTTATCGGAACTATTGAAAGTAAACTGCGTATTGCTTAGTCTTTCACACCCTTCCAGGTGTTTTGGGAAAACTGGTCACTATCTACCCCGTTTTGATATACCTGGAACTGCTTTGTAGAAGCTGGTACCCGTTTTCGTTATTAAATACCAACAGATTGTTTGCTATCAACACGCTGGCCCGATTAATGGCTTTAAGAAGCTGGTTTTTCATAGGATATTGGATTTAAAGCGGGGCTGGATTTTTATCCTGGCCCTTTTTTTTCCTGCAAAACCAGAAATCCAGCGAAGAACTGCAATTCGGTCTATGCCCCATTTGAAACAGCAGGAGTTTTACTATTTTTACAAATCAACAACTCACATTCCTGGAAACCGTTATAACAAATCCGCAACTGCTGCGGCTTTTTTTATGGAAAGTACTTCACATATCTACCCTGGCTTTCGGTTAATACCTTACCGAACTATCCATACAAACAAAATGCTATAAGTTTTCACAATGTTGAAATACTACCAAAGTATAGACCAGCAAGATTATTGAATTTTAGTTCCAGATAAAAAAGTAGGTGATACCACAGTATAGGCTGTAGTATCCTTGCGTTAAACCGCACGCCGTATCGTATTACCAGTGCTGGTATAGCCTGGTCTACCCTGCTTTCCGTACAATATGCCCATCATTTAAACGGGGAGGCGAAACCGGGGAGATACGGTTGTGATAAATAATTTCACCCCTAAGGAATTTTTCAGCGAGAGTCAATATAAAATCATCCAGGTAACATTCCACTGTTAATTGAGCATGCTCGACATTTTGTATCTTAAACCCCGCAGACCCGAGGACCGTTAGCAAGGATTCGAAATCTTCTGTACTCTGAAGGGTTAAAGTGATATGGTGTGGTTCATTTATCATTATTAAAAAAGCTACAGATGTAATCTGCAGCTTAGTTTCCAAAAGAAGTAAGGTTTAATCATTCTTAAAACAAAGATAACGTGACGAAGTGAATAGATCAATTAGCAGGCCAGAGTGGCGAGTGGGGATCGCGTGTTTGCGCCCTGACGGGTTGCAGGCTGGAGCCCGGGAAGCCCTCGTCCCCCCATCCCGAAATAATGCCAAAAGAATACAAATAGAACACCGAAAGAATCGGTACCGCCCCCGAAAGAATAGGGGCAGGCGCCCTCCAGCGGCACGGACCCCGCATTAGCGGGGCAGGCATTTGCAATCTGCAGGCTTCGAAAAACTACGATGAGTTGTGAGAAGTGTATCTTTAAGGTGAGTACAATTGACGAATATCAAAACTAAAAAAAATCACTATTTAGGTCCTATTAGGGACCAGAAATATCTTTCGGGGGACAAGGACCCTTTCAATCTTTTTTAATTTCGTTTGGCTTCTCATAAGATTTGAGCGACAAAAGTGGGCCCCGGTATTCTGCGGCCCCCTTTTTTTTACAGCTCAAAAAAATTGCTGCAGGTCTGAAAAGTCCGACGTGTCCGTGGTAAGCGTTCAGAATTAAGCGTTAATAATTGCTGCTTAAAGGATAGAGGGACTATGAGTTAGCCTGTAGGTGCTGAGCGGGCAGTTGGATTTGGGAGAGCAAATTACTAAGGCTAAAGGTGAGGGGTTATTGGTGAGTAATGGGTGGTTTGATAGTGAATGGGAAGTTGATGAGTCGTTCCCGCTCAATCTTTCAATAAATACGAACAAAGGGTTGCAGAATGTTTTTTTACAATTTAACTTACAACTCGTTTTCATAGGGTACGGACTAAAATATGCCGGGGTTTTTACCCCGGCTTTTTAATAAAAAACCACTGTCTGTATTTGCAGGGTGACGTGTTAAAGGGTGTCGTGTTGAGGGTTGTGTGTGGCGGGTGGCGGATGAGGCAGTGGGATTACATAAGAGTGAAAGTTCAGAAATTATTCTTCTTCGTTTTGGATTATTTCTGCTACAGCATCAACTAAAGCCGGGTCAATTCCTTTGCCAGCAAACCCGGGCGAGAGTTTTAAGGAATAACCTGCACCATCAAAACAGCACTACGGGGAAAACAGGTGAACATAATTTTCCCATATCTCATATTGTGCATTCTCCCCGATGATGCTGGGGATGACATCAAAATACCTTAAACCTGTGGCTTTCTACGCCGCTATCGAAAGGTTTCATGAAATATGCTAATACAAAAATGTGGCCGGTTATGAAAGGTTCGCATTTAGGGCTACCACAGAAATTATATCTTGTGTGCTACCAAACTACCCTGGAATTATGTCTTATAGTTAGTCAACCACTCAATAAGACCAGGTGCAGCAAAGGGCTTTTTATCCTAACTGCTCAAAATCACTTATGTGATCTCCATGTAAAAACTAGTTTTGTTGAATGTTGATTTTCCGCAACTCACGAATTCAGGGGTTTTGCTGGTTTAAACTGATCCGTGAGAAATGCAGAAAACCCTATAAAAACTGTGTAATTTAGACGGGAAATGAATTAAGTGCGTCTTAGCGAATATTGTTCCCAGGGAGGTTACACTACAAAACTTAAACTTATTCCAAGCCTATCTAAAACATGTCATGTTACGCATGTTTATCTCCACGCCATAATCCAACCAGGAAAGTAAAACCGGTGGATCGATTTGATCAAAAACAATTTTTTTTGAGCCTGGATAAAAGATCGTTAATTGAAATCAATTACGCCTTTCTTCATTATTCTTGAGTGCCTGCTTATGTTGGTAAGCCCGAGCACGGGACAGCAACACTTTTTTTATAAAGTACCCCCTCCACCGGGAACGATTTTTAGACACGTAACAGGTATTGCCCAGGATGCCCGGGGTTACATGTGGTTTGCCACAAAAAAAGGGCTATTCAGGTATGATGGGTACCAGATGAGCAGCTATAAACATAACCCTAAAGATTCCGGTTCGATTAAAACAGATGCACTTGAAGCAATTTGCGTAGATGGCAAAGGTTTCATATGGATAGCTACTTTTGGAAAAGGCCTGGAACGATTTGATCCTGCTACCGGAATCTTTACTCACTTCCAACATAATGACAAAAATCCTGAAAGCCTCAGTAGTGACTGGGTTCCGTCCCTATTGGCAGACAGGCAGGGTACACTTTGGGTGGGTACTGCAAACGGGTTAGACAAATATGATCCGCGGACAGGCGGCTTCATTCATTACCGCAATGATCCCAATGACGCCGGGTCCCTGGGTTGCAATTCAGTTGTTTCTATATATGAGGACAGGCAGGGTACCCTGTGGGTGGGTACAGGTAGTGTATAC
>JAKFCK010000510.1:0-6885 GCA_036676685.1 Chitinophagaceae bacterium
ACGATCTCATCTTCCAGGCCTTCCCGTGGTTTTTTATGAGCAATGGCAAAATGTTTGAAGCGTTCCAGCCAATACTCCATGGAAGCCGCAGCAACAGAAAAAGCTGTAGTGTTCAACATTCCCTTTCCATGCCTGCCGTTCACCAGGCCCTGGTAGGGGAAAAAAGTAAGAATGCTCCCGGGGTTGCCTTGTTCATCCCCATAGTAAAAATGATACACATCAGGGCCGTCAAAGTTTACCGTTTGTTTTACCAGCCGCAGCCCCAGGATCCCCACATAAAAATCAATATTTTGTTGCGCATTGCCGGCTATGGCCGTCACATGGTGTATGCCGGTTATCAATTTATCCATGATCAATACTTTTTATTTCCACCTGGAACTAATCTCTTGCCGGTATATATTAATGTGCTCTATTCCATATATCAGCATATTCTTCCCCATGCCTTTTAAACTGGGCGTGCACATAGGGGCAAAGCGTAATTACTTTGAGGTTATTCTCCCGGGCATATTCCACCATGGCATTCAGCATTTTTTTTGCCAGGCCTTTACCTTCGGCTTCGGGAACTACTTCCGTGTGGTGAACCGTAAGATCTGTCCCAACAATGCTCACCACCATTTCGCCCAATTGCGCAGTGCCCTCAGCGATGGTAAATGCGCCATGACCTTTTTCGTTCAGGTTTAGTTTTATCTCTTCCATAAAATATCTTTTTTCAAGTGTTGTTACAGGTCCTGCAGTACCGGTAAACTTTTTTCTATCTGCTTCCGCGCAGGCTCATATTGTTTAGGCAACTTCAGCGATGTGCCCAACTCACTCAACGGTTCATCTCGTGTAAAGCCCGGGTTATCGGTAGCTAATTCAAACAATACACCACCTGGTTCCCGGAAGTACAAAGAAAAGAAATAGTCGCGGTCTATTTTAGGCGTTATTCCTAAACCTTTGGCGGCAATTTTCTCCCTGAACTCCATCAGGATGTCCTCATTTTTCACCCGAAAAGCCACATGGTGGTTGGTGCCTGCAGCACTCCTGCCTGCCGGTGAGCCCGGTGCTTCGATTATATCCACGATGGCTGCATTTTCAACAGCGCCTGTAATAAACCTATACCTGTTTCCTTCCTGCTTCAGCAGTTGGTAACCGAGTATGTCAGTAAGGATAGCAGCTGTAGGGCTAATATTTTTCACCGTAAGCGTGATATTATGGAATCCTTTTGTGGCTACCGCTGCGTTTACCTCACTGGTTTGCCAGCCGATCCTGTTGTCCGTTGTTGCGGGTTCTATAAGATCCAGCTGTAAGCCATCCGGATCCCGGAAGGAAAGGTATTGTTCCCCAAACCTTTCCGAAGGGTTATCCTGTTTCACATTAAATTGTTTGAAACGGTCTGCCCAGAAATCCAGGCTGCCCACCGGAACAGCATAACCTATTTGAGTGGCCATGCCGGTACCGTTATACCCTTGCCTGATCCCTTCCCAGGGAAAAAACGTGAGGATGGTTCCGGGGCTGCCCGTTTCATCACCATAGTAAAAATGGTAAGTACCCGGGTCATCAAAGTTCACTGTCTTTTTCACAAGCCTTAACCCCAGAACCTTAGTGTAGAAACTATAATTTTGTTGGGCATTGCCGGCTATCGCCGTGATGTGATGTAGCCCCGCTATTGTATGTTCCATAATCTTTTATTAAGCTGTAATTAACTCAGCTTGTTTCACCAGCTGTATTTCAGCATGTATTTTTATATCATCACTCACTACTACGCTGCCCGCTTCGGTCACAGCGTTCCAGGTTAATCCAAATTCCTTGCGGCTGATCTTTCCACTCACCGTGAATCCTGCTTTTGTTTGACCGTAAGGGTCTACCACGATCCCGCCAAACTCAACATTTAAGGTGATTGGTTTGGTTACGCCCCTGATGGTGAGATCGCCCGTAAGTTTGGCTTCATCTCCCTTACCTTCATATTTAACCGCTGTAAAATGTAACTGGGCATGTTCTTCACCGTTAAAGAAGTCGGCTGATTTTAAATGTGCATCACGTTGTTCATTATTGGTGTTGATGGAATTAATTTCAGCAGTAAATTCAATTTTCTTCGCTGTGTTAAAATCATCTGTCCCGGTTTCTACAACCAGGTCAAACTTTTGAAAATGCCCTGTGACGGTAGTGATCATCAGGTGTTTTACCTTGAACTGGATCTCTGAATGAGCTGTGTCAATTTTCCATTGCGTTGCCATAACTTTCTTTTTTATTTGGTTTAAAATAATAAAGCAAAGCTACCACTGCAACGAGGGTGTCTCCATTGATTTAGGGTAATAAATTGGTGTGATGTAGATCACATTATTTGCGCTCCACCAATTGTTTGCGCACGCGGTTCAACGTTTCCCTGGTTACCCCGAGGTAGGATGCGATCATTTGTTGTGGCAACCGTTGCACAGATTCAGGATAAGTTATGAGGAAGCGGTTATACTTTTCTTCTGCGGTTTCTGCTAATGATTGCAACAGCCTTTTTTGTGTAGCCACGAGATGGTTTTGCAAAATGATCCTGAAATAATGTTCCAATGCGGGTAATTTTTTCATCGATTCCTCCCATAAAGTTTTGTCGATTAGCAGCAATTCCGCATCCTCCAAAACGTCGATATTTAAAAAAGAGGGTTCATTGGTCAGGTAACTGGAGAGGTCTGCCACCCACCATCCCCCTGAAGCAAACTGCAGGATATGTTCACTTCCTTTCTCATCCACTGTGTAAGATCGCAGCAGGCCCTTTTCCACGAAAGCCTGGTATTTACAAACATCTCCCTGCTGCAGGAGGTATTGCCGCTTCCGTAGTTTTTTTGGAATAAATGCCGTTTTGAGGCCGGCAAATTCTTCTTCCGTTAATGGAATAACAGCACTGATCTTTGTATAAAGCAGCTCAAACATTTCACCTGGTTATAAACGTGAAGTTAAGAAGGATAGCGGTGAATCGCTTTACCGGAATTCCCCCTAAATGTTTTTTAGCCTGGCAATATGGCTACAGGAAATAAAGAAACCAGCTTGAATTGGCGCTGTCGTTATGGTTAGAGCATAATGATCCTGGTACGTTAAATGTCTTGCTGCGGGTAACTGATCCGCATAGCAGCACAACTTTTCCGCCTACATTTGTACCATGTTCGAAGTGTTCTTCACTCATGTAAATGAAAAAGTGACTGTTACGGACGGAGAAAAAGCCATCATTAAAACCTTTTTTTCGCCGAAGAAGCTGCGCAAAAAACAATATTTGCTGCAGGAAGGCGATGTGTGCAGGCAGCTGGCTTTTGTTGAGAAGGGATTGCTTCGCTCCTATAATGTAGATGATAAAGGAAGCGAACATATGATCCAGTTTGCCTGGGAAGGATGGTGGATAGCGGATACTTACAGTTTTCTTTCCGGGGAGCCATCGGCCTATAATATTGATGCGATCGAGGATGCAGAACTATTGCTCATCAGCCTGCCACATTTTGAAGAGATGATGATAAAAGTCCCAAAAATGGAACGTTATTTTCGCATCCTTTTTCAAAATAATATTATCTCGAAAGAAAGAAGGTTGCTCAGTTCCATTTCTTACTCCGCGGAGGAAAAATTCACCAAACTTGCGGAAACCAATCCCGAACTGATTCAGCGTATTCCCCAGCATTTAATCGCTTCTTACCTGGGCATTACCCCGGAAACCCTCAGTCGCATCCGGAAAAACCTCGCTAATAAAAAATAAAATACACTTGATGTATATCAAGTGGTTTTCTTACCATTTCTCAACTATGCCGGTTATATTGACCCTGTACCTTTGTACAGCAAAAAAAACTGCATCCAATATGGAGCACGTCAATCTTTCTCATTTTAACATTGGCTTTTCAGCCTAAACGATAACAGTATGGAATCATTAAAAGGTAAAAATGCTTTAGTCACCGGCGCAGGAAAAGGTATTGGCCGCGCCATTGCCATCGCATTGGCAAACGAAGGGGTAAATGTTGGCCTGCTTGCCCGCACCGAAAAAGACCTGCAGACGGTTGCAACAGAAATAGGTGCATTAGGTGTAAAAACTGCCTTCGCTATTGCGGATGTAAGTGATATGCCATCTGTGAATATTGCTGTAGAAAAAATACAAAATGAGTTGGGCAACATAGACATTTTGATCAACAATGCGGGCACGGGTACTTTTGGAAAATTTTTGGAGTTAGAACCGGCGGAATGGGAAAACCAGGTGAAGGTTAATCTCTTTGGTGTATATTATACTACCCGCGCAGTATTGCCGCAGATGATCGAAAGACAGACCGGCGATATTGTTAATATCTCTTCCACCGCAGGTCTGAGGGGCAATGCGGGCACCAGTGCTTACAGCGCATCTAAGTTTGGGGTGATGGGTTTGAGCGAGTCGCTGATGCAGGAAGTGCGCAAACATAATATCAGGGTCACTGCCCTGGCACCAAGTACCGTCGTGACCGACCTGGCAAAAAGTGCACACCTTATCAACAACAATGAAGACAGGATGATGTTGCCCGAAGATTTTTCAGAATTTATTATTGCCCAGCTGAAGCTGAACCGGAGAGTCTTTGTAAAAGACGCTTCCATCTGGTCAACAAATCCTTAATAGTTCCCCCGGTAATTTTTCGTTTAAAAATACAAATATGAAAGTAGAAATATGGTCAGATATCGTTTGCCCGTTTTGTTATATTGGCAAGCGTAAATTTGAGAAAGCCCTGGATGGTTTTGGATCAAAAGATAAGGTTGAAATACTATGGCGTAGTTTCCAGTTAGATCCGGATATGGAATATGTACCTGGCCAATCAGTGCATGAATACCTCGGTAAAAGAAAAGGGGTGAGCACAGAACAGGGCAAAAAAATGAACGACTCGATGGCCATGATGGCTGAGGAAGTTGGACTGGAATATAATTTCGACAAAGCCATTATTAGCAATACGCGGGATGCCCATCGCCTGCTTCACCTGGCTAAATCAAAAGGACTTCAAAATGAAATGAAAGAACGTTTGTTTAAAGCCTATTACACTGAAGGGAAGAATATCGGGGAAGCGAAAACACTGGTTCAATTAGGTATGGAAGTTGGACTGCAGGAAGATGAAATCAGCAATATGTTGCATGCAGACCGGTACAAAGAAGAGGTGCTGCAGGATCAGCATATCGCGGCACAAATAGGCGCTCGCGGCGTTCCTTTTTTTGTATTTAATGATAAATATGCAGTATCGGGAGCACAGCCCACGGACGTGTTCACAGAGGTGTTGAATAAAGTATGGGCAGAAGAAAAACCCACAATAACTGAAACAACAAACGCAGCTGGTTTTTGTACCACTGATGGTGTTTGTAATTAATTGATCACATTTTAATTTAAAAAAATGAAAGTATTATTCGTCCTGACTTCGCATAGCGAACTTGGTAATACCGGCAAAAAAACGGGCTTTTGGGTTGAAGAATTTGCTGCTCCTTATTATGTATTGAGTGATGCAGGTGCAGCTATTACATTGGCTTCGCCTAAGGGCGGACAGCCGCCCATCGATCCCAAAAGTGCAGAACCTGCCAGCCAGACTGCTGCAACAAGGAGGTTTGATGCAGATGAAGATCTGCAACTAAAATTATCGAAGACAAGTAAATTAAGTGAAATAAAGGCAGTTGACTTTGATGCTGTATTTTTCCCTGGTGGCCATGGTCCTTTATGGGACCTGGTCAATGATGCAAACTCCATTCAACTCATCCGGGATTTCTGGTCCGCCAAAAAGCCTGTAGCTGCAGTTTGCCATGCACCTTCCGTGCTGCTTAACGTGAAGAACGAAAATGCTGAGAATTTGATTAAAGGAAAAAATGTTACCGGCTTCACCAATACCGAAGAAGCCGCCGTACAACTCACCGATGTGGTCCCTTTTCTACTGGAAGATGAATTAAAAAATAAAGGGGCAAATTATTCTAAAAAAGAAGATTGGGCTTCCTACGTGGTAACAGACGGATTGCTCATAACAGGTCAAAATCCTGCTTCATCGGAAGCTGCTGCCGAAGCATTGATCGCTTTACTGAAAAAATAAACACTGAAAAAGTCCACCGGGTTATAAAAGCTGTACATTAATTTGTGCAGCTTTTTTTATCAATGAATTATGTGCGAAGAGTTCTGAAAGTTAGGGAGTACCTCACTCTATTGACGGGTGCAGTACAATGCTGCCAGGCAGTTTTCGCCTCTCCCTGCATACTATAAAGAGAACGTTTTTCTACGGGCAGTGAAATAGTGGCCGAGCGGGTTTGTTTTTCCTTTTCATGAGGCCTGAGTCTAAAGTAACAGTTGCTGAGCAAAGACACGCCTGCGATGATATCAAAAGGAGGAGCATCCCTGTGCCAGTTGATCACAGATCCTACCGGGTATTCAGTAATTAAGAATTGTGCGATGGATCCTGTTGTTATATCCAGTTTGTCTGCAATTTTTTCCACCAGGAATTTAAATTCACCCGGGATGGGAACCGCTTGTTTGAGTCGTTGTTCTGTAAAACTCCAGCCCTTCCCAAAACTTGCAACTTTTCTTTTAGCTTCATATTGATGAAACTTCATGGTTTGCAGGTCTAGTTGCCTTATGGTGCCAAGCAATTGATTTTCTTCTGTTTCAGTGATAAAACCGGGATAATAATTAAATCCGTCCGGTAAAACCGGGCCAATATCAAATAAGGTGTTCATTGAATATGAAATAGCTTTTTATAGAAGGAAAGGCAAATTTTATGCTGCAAATTACTAAAATATTTAGTAATTTTGCTAAAGAATTGCTGTGGAAACAGCAGTCAGAATTATCAATGACCGGGACAAAAGCAGATACCATCGCTCGACTAAAAAAAGACATTCTGCCTTTACAGGGGTTCCGGTATTCCGGGACCAATAATGTGTTAGACGCTAGGATGGGTC